>DATFXE010000371.1:0-26465 GCA_035258585.1 Roseiflexaceae bacterium
TCCCGGCCGTTAGTGGTGCCGCCATTGACGTGCCGCTCCAAGTGGCATAGGCGCTGCCGCTGGACAGCGGCACACTGCTCACGATGCGGTCGCCTGGCGCGGCCACGCTGACCCACGCCCCGCGAGTTGAAAAAACGGCCAGGTTATCGGATATTGTGCTGGCGGCCACTGCCAGCAGTCCTGGCACACCTTCCGCGGCCGGATATTCAGGAGCAGTACCGCCGCTATTCCCCGCGGCTGCCGCTACGACCGCGCCGGGCTGGGCAGAGGTCACATCGCTCAGAACCTCGTCGATCAGCAGCGATCGGTGCTTGACCGAGTAGCTCAGGTTGATCACGCCGACCCGGTAATCGGTTGCATAGCGAATCGCCTGGGCCAGCAGCCAGCTATTTCCGCTGCCATCCGGTTTGAGGATTCGCAGCGGCATGATCTTGGCATCGGGCGCGGCCAGCGCGATGAGGCCGGCAACATGGGTGCCGTGTCCGAAAGCGATATCCTGGCCGTACACGCCTTCCTCGCTCGGGTCGAGGTCGCCGTCCACGAAGTCGACGCCCTGCACCAACCGCCCCGCCAAGGCCGGGTGGTCGAGGTCGGCGCCGGTGTCGAGCACCGCGACAGTTACCCCAGCGCCGCGGGAGACTGTGTGAGCATCGGGCAGTCGAATCTTATCTGGAGCCCATTGGGTTCTGTAACCAGTATCATCATTGTCGCCCCTGGACCAGGAGGATTGTGCTATTCCCTCCGGCTCCTCACCCAGGTAGTTTGCCTCAGCGTAGACCACCAGCGGGTTGGCCAGCAGCGCGGCCAGGACGCCGTCGAGCGAGGCGAGCGGGTTGGCGAGGCGCAGCCGGTAGATCGGTCGGCCTTCAAGCTGGTCGATCAGCGTCAACTGCAAGGCCGCGCTGATGATCGGCAGCGCGGTCGGATCGGTCAGCTTCACCAGCACTTCGTTCCGACACCTGCCCTGCCCGTCGGCCACACAGGTGTCGGGTGTTAGCGCAGTGGCAGATACGAGAGCTTCCTGGACGCCGGACGAAGGGCGAGTGGTGGTCGGGGCTCCGCGGACGGCGTGCGCAGATGCGGAGATGGCGATCAGGCCCAACAGCGCGATGACGACTGTCAGCTGGCCCCACAACCTTTGATAGCGCTGGCACATCATGATTCCCTCCTGGTGCGTTCTGCTCAAACACCGAGCGACATCACAACATCAGTTCGTTCCGTTCTGACTGTGCATTAATATCGTTAATGTACAACCAAATAATGATAGGACTTACGCGGTTGGCGTTTTAGCGGGGGTGCGGGGGCCTGCGGCCCCCGAGAACCTTCATTTCCGCCCACCCCTGGCGGCAAAGCCGCCAGGGGTGGGCGGAAAGAGGAGTTCTTTGGAGGGTAAAGCCCTCCAAACCTCCCAACTGCGTAACTCCTAAATGATATAACTGTTCCACCATTTTGCCAACCAATGAAACTATTTTCCGTAAGATTCCGGTATTTGGAAGTTGTATATCTGAGATAACGTTCGTTTGCGGCAGAAAGGTACGTTTTCCGATAGTCGGTCGTTTTCCAGTCCATGAGACACGCTATGGGTGCGCGATGACCAGCAGCGTCGGCGCGCGTCTGAGCGCGCAGCGCAAGGCGGTCTGGAGCGTCTCGGGGTCGAGCGCGGCGAAGCTCTCGTCGAGGATGACCAGGCCGGCGTCCTGCAGCAGCGCACGGGCCAGGTAGACGCGGCTGCGCTCGCCGTGCGAGAGCTGCCAGCCGGTCTCGCCGACCATCTGCTGCAGGCCCGCCGGCATGCGGCCGAGCAGGTCGCCCAGCCCAAGCTCGTGGCAGAGCGCCTCGGCCTCCTCCAGGTCGGCGGGGCGCGGCGGCCAGCCGCGGCCCAGCAGCAGGTTGAACGCGAAGGTCGCGGTGAGCACGTGGTTCTCGTGAAATTGCGGCGCCGCCGCCACCAGCCGCCGCCAGGTATCGGCCCCCAGCGTCGGCTGATCGACTCCCCCGAGCAGGAGCAGGCCGGATTCGGGGGCGCGCAGGCCGGCGAGCAACGCTGCGAGTGTCGACTTGCCCCCACCCGAGGGACCTTCGAGCAGGATCTGGTCGCCGGGGTACACGCGCAGGTCGCAGCCGCGCAGGACCGCGGCGCCCCGGTCGCGGTAACGAAAGACCATGCCCTGCGCGTCCAGCAGCGGCTGGCGCTCTCCAGTGACCCTTCCATCCGAGCGCGGCGACGGGTTGCCCGGCTCCGCTCGCGGGGCGGCTGGAGCAGGGGAATATGGCTGCGCCAGCGCCAGGTCTGGCGCGCCGTTGGCGACGGGCCGCGCCGCCGTATGGAACAGCGGCCTGATCTGCCGCCAGGCGATCAACGCGCTGGCCAGGTAGGCCGTCCCGATGTTCAGCCGGTTGAACGCCTGCTGGGCCAGGATCGTCCCGCCCAGCCCGATCGCGAGCGCCGCCGTGTCGCCGCCGCCGACGAAGACACTCGCCAGCACCAGCAGGCTCAGAAGCAGCCAGCCGCGCGGCACGAGCGCGATTAGCCAGGCGGTCGTCCGGTCCATCGCCAGCGACTGGTCGAGATAGCCGTCGAGCGCCAGGTCGTCGCCGGCGTGCCAACGCTCGGGCGGCTGCTGCGCCTGCAGCGTCCGGTGGCCAACCATCCGCTCGATCAGGTCGTGCGTCATCTGCAGACGAGCTGTGGTCCAGCCGGCGCGCTGGCCGTAGAACCGCCAGATCAGCAGCAGCGTGACCGCCACCCAGCCGAGCAGCAGCAGTGTATGCGGCCACCCGCCCGCTCCGGCGCTCAGGATCACCCCGGCGAGCAGCAGCTCGATGCCGGCCTTGAGCGCCGGAAAACCGCCGGTGAGCGCGGCGACCTCCAGCGTATCCGACTCGACCACCTGGCCCATAAACTGGCCGGCCCCCTGGTGGCGCACCTCGTCGAGGTGCAGGCGCAGGGCGCCGCCGAGCAGCCGCTGCTTGAGCAGCCCGCCCACGCCAATGATCAGCCGCTCTTGTACCCACGACGCGAAGAGGCGCAGCGGGATCAGCGTCAGCAGGAGCAGCGCCCAGGCCAGCAGCCAGCCACGGTCGAGCCGCCCGCCGAGGATCGACCGGCCCAGCAACCACCACGAGCCGACCCACAGCAGCGACGCTGCGGTGTACGCGGCGAGAAAGATCCCAAAGCGGCGCACGAGCCGGGCATGGCACAGCTGCAGCCAGAAGTTCGCTCCGGGCGGCAGCCGCAGCAGCCAGCAGTCGCCGATCGGCGCCGGGCCGAGCTGCTCGCGCAGGAGCGCCGCGCGCGACCGCGCCCGCCGACCGGCCGGCACACCGGCCGTGTCGAGCACGCGGTCGACCGCCGCGGCGCGCGCCGCCTCGAGCGAGCGCCGCAGCGCAGCAGCGATCGCCGCCGGCGCAAGCTGGTGCGTCGCGTAGTCCGGGCCAAGCGCCTGGACGCGCCGCGAGCCGCCCTTGAGCAGCAGCAGAAACAGCGGCGTGCCGTCGCGTGGCAGCCGCACCAGGGCCGGGCCGGCGCCGCGAATAAGCTGGTGCGCCTCGGCGTAGGACACCATCACCGGCTCGGCCTCGAGGCCAAGCCCGGCGGCGCTTGCCGCCATCCACCGGCTAAGCGCCTGGCCGTGCCACACCTGCTCCGGCGGCGCGGCCGGAACTGCCCTCAGCCGCGGCGCCAGCCCGCTCGCGTGCGCCAGGGCCGCGATCGCCTCTCCAAGCCGTGCGGCCGGCCAGGCGACCGCGTCCAGGCCGCCGGGCGGCACCGCCGATCCTGCGACATCAACGCTCAACCCCGGCCTCCTCCGCGTCGCGGCGCCTGCTCCGCTCCATCTCGACCAGCCGCCCGTCGAGCCGCAGCCGCCGCCACTCGCCGCTGGCCCAGAGCTCCCCGCGCACGGCGGTCTCCGCGCCGAGCATCGCCCGGTAGCGTCCGTTCGGCCGCGCGGCCAGCTCTGATGGATCGCTGTCCTCGACGATCCGACCGCCCTCGAGGACCAGCACCCGCTCGAACGCCAGCGTCTCGTGGACGTCGTGGGTGATGCACAGCAACGTCGCACCCGACCAGCGGCGCCGGGCCAGATCGAGCAGCGCCCGGCGTTGGTCGCGGTCCAGCCCGCGGAACGGCTCATCGAGGATCGCCAGCCGGGCCTCGGGGCGCAGCAGCGCCCGGCCGAGTCGCGCCCGCTGCCCTTCGCCGCCGGACACCAGCCCGCCGCCCTCGCCGAGCTGCGTTTGCAGCCCCGCCGGGAGCTGCTCGATCACCCCGCGCAATTCGGCCTGCTCGATCGCAGCGCCGACCGACCCGATCGCCTCGGGCGGAGCGCCATAGAGCAGATTTTCGAGCAGCGAGCGGTTCCAGAGCTGCACGGCCGGGTCGACCCAGGCGGTCGCCCGGCGGAGCCGCGCCAGCCCCGGCCCGTCCAGCGGCGCGCCGTCGACGCGCAGGCAGCCGCTCGACGGACGGTGCCAGCCGAGCAGCAGCCCGACCAGGCTCGACTTGCCGGCGCCGGACGGGCCGACGATCGCGATGTGGCTGCCCGGCTCGACGGCGAGATTGATCTCCGCGAGGATCGTGTGGCCGGCCGCCCGCACCTCGACATCCTCCATGACGATCGCGGCGCCGCCGACCGCCACGGCAGCTTCCGCTTCGTTCCGGCCCGCTCGATCTTTATGGCCTTCGTGGTCTTCGTGCTCTTCGTGGTTATTCGCCATCCCTTCCTCGGGCGCGCCCAGCGGCTCGAGGAGGCGCAGCAGCGTGTTGCGGTGGCCGGGGTACTGCAGCGAGAGCTGGGCGATCTGCTCGCCGAGGATCGGCAGCTTAAGCGCCCAGTAGGTTAACAGCAGCGCCGCGCCGACCTGGTTGGCGCGCGCCAGGTAGTCGAACAGCAGCCAGGCGGCACAGCCGTACCCGGTATAGGCCAGCAGCCCCTCCACGACTGTCATCGCGTTGCGGCGCTGGAAGCCGGCCCGCGCCCAATCGACCAGCAGCGCCTCGTGTTCGCGGCGCACCGCCCGCTCGGCACGGTGGGCGCGCACGGCGACCAGGCCGAGCAGCGCGTCGAGGTAGAATCGCGCTAGCGCGCCGACATGGGTGCGGACGCGCAGGTCGCGCTCCCACAGCGCCGGCTGCGCCGCCAGCGGCAACCCGAGCAGCAGGATGGCCGCCGCGATCGCGATCGGCGCGCCAGTGGGGTAGAGCCAGGCCAGCGCCGCCGCCGTGAGCGCGAGCTCGAGGCTCAGCAGGATGACCTGCCGGCCCAGGTCGATCAGCAGCCGCAGCCGGTGGACGCTGTGGCTGCGCTCGGCCATGTCCGAGATCGGCCGGCTCCGAAAGTAGCGATCGCCCAGCTGGGGAATCTTGCGCAGAAAGGCCATGCGCAGCCGGACCTCGAGCTTGCGCGCCAGGCGCAGGGTGCCAGCCGCGATCGACAGCTCGAAGAGTAAGAGCACGGCCACGAAGGCGAGCAGCGCCGCCAGCGCGCCGAGGCGCTGCCAGACCAGTCCGAGGCCGGCGCCGAGATCCAGCAGCCCGCGCAGCAGCAGCCCCTCGGCCACGACACCCGCCGCGGCGAGCAGTGCGGCGGCGAGCAGCGCGGCCGGCGCAAGCAGCCCATCCTCCCGCAGCAGGCGCAGCACAGTTTGCGCCGGCCGAAGGGGGGGATCCTGGAGGGCGGCGACGAGCTCGGGCGACGCGGGCGCGGGCGCGGGCGTGTCCTCGTCCGCTGTGACGCTGCGTGGCCCTGGTTCGCGCAGCCCCAGGACGCGCACAAGCACCGCGCCGCGCAGCAGGACCTGCTCCTGCCCCTCCTCGCCGAGCGGCGCCGGGCGAACCGACCAGTAGGGCACAGGGATCGAGGCGTCGTCGGGGTCGCTCGCAGCGCGCTCGTACAGGGTGGCGAGCGCACGAGCCGCCTCGCGGCCGCGGCGCAGCCCGCCGGCGCGGACAGTCGCGGCAACGATGCGCGTCGCGGCGTCGAGCGCTGCGATCGGCCGCCAGTCCTCACGCGCCAGCGCGACCGCGATCGCCTGGCTGGCCGCCAGTGGGCGCAGCCCGAGGCGCACCAGCCGCCAGCGCAGTGGGCCGAGAAACTCGTCCGACCCGGCCCAGTCGCGCCAACCGACGGCCGGCACCGGCATCGTGTGGACGTAGACCTCATCGAGGAGCTGCCGGCGGGTCAGCCAGCGGCGGCCCTGGGCCGGGTCCATACACTGGACCAGGCCGCCGTGGCGGCGCCAGGCGACGATGAAATGGGTCAGACCATCGGGCAGGCGCACGACCAGCAGCGCGGGGAGCGCCCCGGCCTCGTCGAGCAGCAGATGGTCGACCGGCACCATGATCTGCTCGGCATGGAGCCCAAGCTGGACCGCGACCTCCTCCAGCGTGTCGATCGACGTGCCGTCGACGTCGGTCTGGCAGGCCTCGCGCAGCCGCCCGTAGCTGGCGTCGACCCCGTGCCCCTTCAGCAGGGCGGTCAGCGCCGCCGGCCCGCAGTCCATCGCCGACGTCTGGACCACCTCGGGCACCAGCAGGCGCCGCCCGGAGCGCGAAGCTATCATCGTTTCACCTATTGATCCACGCGCGGGGCGCCGAGCAGCTGGCCGGCGGCGCGCAGGATCAGCTCCACCGGTGAGCTCCGCCCGGTCGCGACCTCGACGGTTCCGGTCAAGCCGGGCTGCAGCGGGATGCCGGCCGGAGCATCCGGTCGAACTGCCAGCACGACCTGCACCCGCCCGGAGCCGTTCGCCCTGGCAACGTCCATAACCGTCGCCGGGACGACGCCGTACTGAGTCCAGGGGAAACTGTCGAGGCGCAGCTGCGCCGGCTGGCCCGGCCGGACGTGTCCCAGCGCGGACGGCGGAAAATCGGCGACGAGCCGGCGCTCGGCCGCAAGCCGCGCGGCCGTGCTGACCTCGTAGATTGTGATACGGGCGAAGAACAGCCAGGCCACCCAGGCGACCAGCAGCGCGACAGCCAGCAGCAGGCCGAGCGTCGAGCGGCGTGACCTGTCGGCAGCAAGCGAGCGGGTCGTGCGTGAGAATGCGGACATAGGCAGCGCCTCACGGCCCAAAGCAGGCTTAGCCAAACGTCGTTCGTAATGCCCCTCGCGGGTGTCGGACAGCTCCAGTATAACATCAATGTGGAGCGAGAGCGACTCGCTATTGACAGCGAGAGGGCAGAGCATGCTATACTCTACTCTGTCCCCAAACAGGTGCAGGCCAGCGATTCCACATATCACGAAGGGAGGTGAGGCCGATGAAGATCAGAAAGACCCGCATCAAGGCCGGCCAGCAGTCCGGGTGGGCCAAGTAACGCCCATGGCGGATTGCACCCTCCTGACCCGCAGTACTCACAACGAAAGGAGGTGAAGATGATGAAGGTCAAAAAAACCCGCATCAAGGCCGGCGGGCAATCCTCGTGGGCCAAGTAGCGCGCATGGCCGGTCGCACCCGGCTGACCCGCATTACTCACAACGAAAGAAGGTGAGGCCGATGAAGGTCAAAAAGACCCGCATCAAGGCGGGATACGGTTCCGCGTGGTCCAAGTAGCGCGCCCAGCAGCAGCACTGGCCTAAGGAGGTGAGTCCGATGAAAGTCAAAAAGACCAGGATCAGGGCGGGATATCAGTCCGGGTGGTCCAAGTAGCGCGCGAGTAGAGGCCGACGCGGCCCCTGCTCACCAGCGGCCCAGCAGCACAAACGGCGACCAGAAGAAGGGGTGGGGGTGATGCTCCAGCTGCTCGCGCTGCGCGTGGCGTAGCGCGGCGGCCAGGCCGTCGCCCCCGCGCAGCCGCTTGTAGAAGCTGGCCATCAGGTCGGCGGTCGCCTGGTCGTCGACCGGCCAGAGGCTGACCAGCAGCGCAGGCGCGCCGGCCGAGAAGAAGCCGCGCGCCAGGCCGATCAGCTCGTCGCCCGGCGCGACCGCGCTGACCCCGGTTTCGCAGGCGCTGAGCGTCGCCAGGCCGCATGTCAGGTCGAGGTCATAGGCGTCGCGGACGGTCAGCCAGCCGTCGGCCAGCCGCAGCGACGAGAACAGCGGGTTGTCGGGCCGGAAGTAGCCGTGGCAGGCCAGGTGCAGCACGTTGGCGTCCGGCACCTGGGCGCGCAGCGCCGCCAGCGTCGCCTGGCCGTCCAGCAATGCCACCGGCTCGTGAAAGAGCGGGGCCAGCGCGGCGACCTCGTCGCACACCCGCGGCGTCTGCGCGTCAGGGACGCCGAGCAACAGGGCGCGCCGCAGCGCGCCGCGCGGCCGGGCCAGGCAGTGGCGCAGAACGGCCGCGCTCGGCGCGCAGCAGACCTCGCGCCGCTCGATCACGTGGCCAGCTTCGTCGCAGAGCGCGTGAAACGGAACGTAGTGCAGGGCGCGGTACGGCACCACAGCCAGCCGGCGCGCGCCCAGCCGCGGCTCGATCGGCCTGAGCAGCATATCGTACAGCGCGCGCAGATAATGGTGTGCCCGCAGCGTAAGCTGATCCATGTGGGCGCGCAGGTGCTCGGTGCCGTAGCGCAGGGCGCCGATCTGGAAGCGGAGCTGCGCTACCGCGGCCTCGACCTGATCCTCGCGGGCCAGCTGTCGCACTACCCTGACACCCTCATCTGTGACGATAAACGCCAGCAACTCGCCGTCGAGGCTGAAGTACTCGACCAGCGCCGTGTCGGCGCCAAGGTCGCCCTGGAGTTGTGCGATGTCGAGCGACTGTGCGTGCGGCGGCGGCGGCAGGGAGGGGGGGACAGCATCCTGCTCGCCCGCCGGCAGCGCCAGGCTGCGCTGCTGGATCTGGCGGGTGATCTCGAGCACCTGCGCCTCGCGCGCGCGCGCGGCCGCGTACAGGTCCTCCATCGCCGCCGGGCTGCGCGGGGCATCGCCGTCCGGCGGGCGGTTGATCTGGCTATAGAACCAGTTCAGCTCCTCGTGCAGCTCCGCCAGCCGGCCCAGCAGCTCGGTCTCGAAAGGGTCGCGCGGCCTGGGGCGGAAGCGCAGCGCGCCGCCCAGCATCTCGACCAGCGCCCGCGCCCGCGCCCGCTCGACGTAGTCCAGCGCTTCGGCGGCGCGCGGCGCACCGCCCAGGCACAGCCGCACCATCGCCGCATAGGGCGTGAGTTTATCGGCGACGAACGCCGTGCGGAACTCCTCGGCCGGCAGCGGCGCGCGCAGCTCCTCGATCAGCGCGATCGCTCGCTGGAAGGCGGCCTCGGCGCGCTCGAAGTCGCCGGCCGCCTCGGCCAGCAGGCCCAGCGAGGTGTGGCAGCGCTGCGCCACCTGGGGGGCCGACCGCCGCCCGGCCTCGCTCAGCGTCGATTCGAGCAGCGTCCGCGCCTCGTGCTCGTTGCCCAGCATGCGGATGGCTTCGGCGTGCAGCCAGCGCGCCAGCAGCAGCCGGCCCCATGTGCCCGCCGCTGCAAGCGGTTTTTCGGCCTGGGCCGCGGCTGAGGCGGCCGTGGGATAGTTGCCCTGGCGATAATGCAGCTGCGCCTCGGTCAGCGTCACCCCTGCTTCGCCGACGGCGTTGCCCTCAGCGGCGTAGAGCGCCCGCGCTTCGGCCAGGACCGCGCGCGCCTCGTCGATCCGCCCGAGTAGTAGACATGCCCACCCGTGATTCGCAAGCGCGCGCGCCTGCTCGGCGCGCATGCCCAACTTGGCGAACGTCGGGATAACACGCGTGTAGATAGCGGCGGCCTCGGGCGCCAGATTTAACTCCAGGTAGGTATCGGCCAATTCCAATTCGGTGCTGGCCGACATGTGAGGCATTTCGAGTGCTTCATACCTGCGCCGCGATCGCTCCAGGTAGTCGAGCGCGCGCTGATAGTGGCCCTGAAACAGCGTGAGATTACCCAGATTGCACTCAATCTCAGCCTGCGTGACCTCCAGCTCGGCTGCCTGGGCGTGCAATAGCGCCTGTTCGTATAGGGGAGCCGCAAGACGGAACTTAGACTGAAAGTTGAGCGCATTAGCCAGATTGTTGTTGACCTTTGCGAGTTCCTTCTGATCGCCAACTATTACGAAACGCTCGCGCGCGGCGCGGTAGAACTGCTCAGCTTCACGGTAGCGGTCACGCCGAAAGTAGATATTACCCAGGTTCTGCTCAATCTTACCAGCCGTCAGCATGTCGCTGTGTGCTACCAACACATCACGCGCCCGCAAGCCGCATGCGATCGCCTCGTCGTAGCGCCCGAGCATAGCCAGCGTGATCAGTTTACTGACCTGCGTCGAGGCCGCCGTATGTGTATCGCCGATCGCGAGGTATTGGGACTCTGCGGCGTTAAGACGCTCGATCGAGCCTTCTAACCGCCCATCTAGCTGAGCGGCCATCCCGACCGTCCAGGACGCAAGCGCGCATACCTCTGGGTCATCCGTTACACCTGCCAATGCCTCCAATGCTCCTGCGGCCTCGATCGCGCGCGCAGGTTCGCTGCTCTCGTTCCGATAGAACAGCTCTTTGATCGCCCGCGCCAGCGCGACATCAGCCAGCGCGGCGTAGCGGGCCAGCAGCGCCGCCCGCTCTGCATCGTCGGCAGCCGCCAGGCGGGCGGCAAGCTCGGTTCGATCGATGGTGTCGGTCTCAGGCATGTTCACACTCGGGATATGCCACCTACGAATAGCGTGTGGACTAACAAATGCTCGTCCACGGGGATGCTCGCTCGCTCTGATCGTTCTCGCGGCCTATGATCCGACCTGCAGCCTGCCTACGTCGACCTCGATGCCGGTCAGGCGTAGGGTCAGCGTGTAGTCGCCCGCCGGCACCGGCGGCAGTGTGAACTCGCTTAGCTCGTTTAAGACCGCTTCAGCTGTGTCGGCCTGGCTAGCGAGCACAACCTGGCCGGCACCCGTGGACGGGCCGAGCACCTGACCCACCAGCGACCAAAGTGCGCCGGAGGGCACGATGCGCAGATCGATGCTCAGTTCGCCGGTGGTAAACAGGAGTTGCCGCTCGGCCGGCTGTCCTGAACGTACACCCACTGGCTGCGGCAATTGCATACTGTCGAAGTGCAGCGCGGCCTGCAGGCGCCGGAGTGACTTCGAGAGACCAGAGCTGCTTCGCGGGCGAAACAGTTGAGCAGCGCGCACGCCCACCTCCGCGGGCGGCTCCTCATTCCACGCCGCATCGCGCTGCTTGGCCCTCACCACGCGCTCCAGCCAGCGCACATCGGCGCTGGCGCGCTCGTCGCCCGCGATCTGCGCGCGCAGCTGCGCCTCATCTGCGGGCGACAGACGACCCTCAACCAGCTCGACGAGCCGGACAAATGGGATTCGGCGAGAGGCCATTGCACAGCCTTTCAGGTCGTCGCCGCTCAACAAAGCAGGTATCGCTCCGGTCGGGCGGGTGCTGACGAATGATTCAGATGGCAACGAGAGCGCCTCATGTTAACAGAACATTTCACACCAGCGACCGCTAGTGGCTTGCCACAGTGTTTCTGCTGGGTGGGGTGCTCGGAGGGGCCGAAGGCCCCTCCGAGCCTCCCCAGCAAAATCAGTGTGGTTGACCACTAGTGTTTCACGAGATTATAGCATCCATGCGTGCAGAAAACCAGCGTTCATCCGCCTGGGCAAAGTCGATGATCGTGACCGCGCCCTGCCAGTAGAGGATGTCGTAGGCCGACAGGTCGCCGTGGATGCGGTCGCAGGCCAGGAATGGCTCGACGTTGTGCATCAGGCACTCGAAGCGCGGCTGCGCCTCCCACGGCGCCAAGGCAAGCTCGCTGAGTCGGGGTGCCGGCGCGTGGGCGTCGCCGACGTACTCCGTCAGCACGGCGTTGCCGACCTGCGCGAGCGGGCGCGGTACATCGCCCGCTGCGGTGCGGAGCAGATGCTGGGTCTGGAACTCGTACTCGATCCATGAGGAGACCCGCGCCGCTCGCGCGCGTTCGTTCAGTTTGTCCGCACCGCGGTGTGTGGCCATCGCGGTACCAGGAACTGTGCTTCGGCATCATTGAGATACGCGATCGTCGCTTCCATCTGGCCACGATCGAGCGCGGCCATGCCGTTCGTCCATTTTGTCAGCCCGCGCACCTCGGGATCGTCAGTAGTGTCGGCGAGGCCATCAGAGCTCCGGCAACACCGGGGGCACGCGCCGGGTCACTGCTCTCGATGTCGTCATACAGGCGCTTGAGCGCGCGTGCCAGATCGACGTCGACCAGTGTGCCGTAGCGTTTCAGCAACATGGCTCGTTCCACATCGTCTGCAGCTGCCAGGCGCGCCGCCAGCTCGGCACGATCCACGCTACGCCCCGATCTCCAGCCCAGGGATCTCTATTTCGACCGTCGTCAATTGCAGGATCAATGCATACCGACCAGCAGGCACCGGCGCCAGCAGGAATTCGCCCAGCTCGTTCAGCGTAGCCCGCACCTCGCCAGCCGGGCCGTGCAACTCGGCCAGACCAGACTCGTCTGTATTGAGCAATTGCCCAGATACCTCCCACAACGAACCCGATTGCGTGATACGCATCTCCACGTGGAGAGATTCGGCTCTGAATAGTAGTTGCCGCTCAGTGCTTGATCCCGAGCGTCTGCCTACGGACAGTGGGGGCTGGGCGCTGTCGAAACGCAGCACAGCAATGATGCGCTGCCGCAGAGACAAAGAAGGCGATGGACTGTAGGAGCCGAACACACGAGAAATGTCGGCGGCAACACGGGCCGGCGGTTCCTCGTAGTCATTGGTGCGCATCAGCCCAATGACTCGCTCCAGCCATGCAAGCTGGGTAGCGCAACGAGAACAGGCGCTGGTGTGGGCCTGCATCTGTGTTTGCTCATCGGCGGACAGGCGGCCTTCGACAAGATCGATGAGCCGCTCGAACGGGATGTGGCGAGATCCAACACGCACAGTTTAGCTCCGATAGTGTGGCCATATGGATAATCTTGCTATAACTATACAGAGGGTCGAAGGAGAAAGAAAAATACCTCAGAATTCCATGCCATTCAAAATACCACGTAATTTCCGCAGGCAGCGCCCACGAAGGGGGCCGATGCTCCCTTCAGGTATCCTGAGCGTCGCCGCGACCTCGGCATAGGGTGCGGGATCAGGCCGGTAGAACAGTAATGTGAGCAACTTGCGGCAGCGCTCGTCGAGCGCCGCAACAGCCATGTCTACTTTGTGTTGCTCTTCCAGGCGTAACAACTGCTCATCGGGCAATAGTGACTCTTCAGGCAGTGCATTGACCTCGGGCGCGTCATAACTCACAATCATCCCAGACGCACGCTCACGCTGGCGCAATTTCCAGGCCTCGTGCCGAGTTGTGGTCGTCAGCCATGCGCCGATGTGGGCTGGCTGCTCGATGCCATCAAGCTTCCGCACCAGGATCGCAAACACGTTCTGAGACACATCTGCGGCCTGTTCCTGGTCGAGGCCAACACGTCGAGCTACATTATAGATCAGCCCGCGGTAGCGGGTGCTGAGCGTTTCCCAGGCGAACGCGTCGCCCCGACGGCACGCTAATATGAGTGCTTCATCGCTTGGCTCCATGAGTGTTCCTGACTATCGTGGCTTCAGTAACGAAGCATACTCCATACGATCCCTTTTGTCTAGCGATTCGAAGGTTGAACGCCCTTCTAATTAGCATCATTTCGTCGCATTTCAATAACAGGACTTACGTAGTGGGGTTCGGGGGGCGGCAAAGCCGCCCCCGAAAAAACCTCTTTTTGGCCGCTGTCGGCCACATTCGTGGCCGACAGCGGCCAAAAAGAAAAGATCTTGGAGGGCTTTCGCCCTCCAAGCCTCCCACTGAGTAGGCGACCGCGTAGGTCCTGTCAATAAGAAGGGCTTAGGTAGTAGATGCCGCAATTTGCTCGAAAACAAGTGTATTTTTCGCCTCTACGTGCGGGACTATGTAGATAGAGGTTCAACTATCAGCATTGTGGGAACGGGCATTTATGAATCATCCCATGCCGCTCGTCCTGCCCGAGCTTCTGACGCACATGCCCGATGGGCTGGTAGTGCTGGATCAGCGCGGCGGCGTCGTGGCCTGCAACGACGCCACCCCCCACCTGCTGGCAACACCGCAGCGCAACTGGAACGGGCGAAAGTTTCTTGATGTCATCAGGGGCTCGCCTCTAGAAGTCGATCTGCGTGCATTGCTCGCTCCACCCATCGCAGCGGCGACGCGCCACCTCATCTATGAGCGTGCGGACGGCATGCACGCGGTCGAACTCCGGTTGCGCCCACTCTACGCCGACGATCCTCGCGCCGGCACGCTCCTTATGGTGCGAGATCGAACCGACCGCGCCCGGCTGGAGCAGGCGCGAGAGCAGCAGGTGCGTGAGCTATCTGTGCTCAACCGGCTCGCGCGCGCCGCCAACATTGCACTTGAGACCGACGAGCTGCTGCACACGATCATCCGCGAGCTGGTGCGCGCCTTGCCCAGCGCCCGCGTGGTCATCGGCCTGCTGCAGCCCGACGGCACGACCCTGCGCCTGGTGGTCGACGAGCCGCTGCGTACCGCATCGACGCTGGAAGGCCATGCCCTGACTGAACATGATGTCACGCACCTCCAGCACATCCTGCGCGCCGGCCAACCGCGCCTGGTCTCAGTGGCCGGCCCGGAGCTGGCGCGGACACCGGCTCACGCCTTCCTCCAACTTGAGGGCGTGCAGACCGTCCTGGTGGTGCCCCTCCGCAGCCTGGCCGCACCGCTCGGAGCGATGTTCATCGGCCACGCCGACCAGCGGACGATTGCGCCAAGCGAGGTGCAGTTGTTCGCGAGCGTCGGCGAGCTGGTGAGCGAGGCGATCGCCCGCACCCGGCACGCCGAGGAGATCCAGGAGGCCAGCCGGGCAAAATCGGCGTTGCTCGCGACGGTGAGCCACGAGTTGCGCACGCCGCTGAGTTCGATCATCGGGTTCATCGACATGTTGGAGCACGGCATATTTGGAGAGCTACCCGAGCGGGTGCACGAGCCGTTGGCATTCATGCGCCATAGCGGCTTGGTCTTGCTGGGGCTGGTCAACGACATCCTGGACCTCTCCAAGATGGCGGCGGGCCATCTGACGATCGATCTCGAACCGGTCGATCTTGCGCCGCTGATCCAGGACGTGGTCGGCGCGTTGCAGCCGCAGATCCAGGAGCGCGGGCTGGCGGTGACAGTTGCGATCGCTCCCGATCTGCCGCAGGTCCAGGCCAACAGCGCGCGCTTAGCGCAGGTGCTGACCAATTTGCTCGCCAACGCGATCAAGTTCACAGAGCAGGGTTCGATCACCGTACGGGCGATAGACGATGGCGAGCGGGTTCGGTTCAGCGTGGCGGACACCGGTATCGGCATCGCACCCGAGCAGCAGCGCATATTGTTCCATGAATTCCAGCAGATCAAGAACGAGCATACGCACCGCTACGGCGGCACCGGGCTGGGGCTTGCGATCAGCCAGCAATTGATGCAGCTGATGGGCGGCACGCTGACGGTGGAGAGTACGCCCGGCGTCGGCTCGACCTTTTATGGCGAGCTGCCGATTGTTCTGAATGCATTGGATTTCACCGGTTGACTACTGCGAGGAGCTTATGAAGCTGCTACAGATCGTAGATCCTGACTATGCAGGCTACATACTGTTCCGCCAGGCGATCGTGGATCGGGATGCCGAGGCCTGGGCGACGATCTGCGTCCACTATCGTCCCTTACTGCTGCGTTGGGTCAACCAGTGTCCTGCAAGCACCTGGATCGATGAGTTTGGTATGGACCTTGCGGATCAGGCGCTCGCCCGAATGTGGGCAGCGCTGACGCCAGCATGTTTCGGCAAGTTTGTTAATCTTGCTGCGCTCTTAGCCTATCTGCGTACGTGTGTGGCGGCCGTCGTTATCGACTGTGCTCGTGCGCAAACAGCCCGCACGCGCATGGGCCAGAAGCTGCGCGACACTGCCGTCGCAACACCCGAGCAGATCGCGATGCACCAGGCTGAATCGAGCGAGTTCTGGCGACTCGTTAGCCGTGTTGTCCCGACGGCGCAGGAACGCACTATTCTCTATGAGTGCTTCGTGCTCGACCTCCCGCCGCGCATAATTCTGACCCGCCATCCGGAGTTGTTCGCCAATATCACGGCCGTCTATTCGGCGAAACGCAATCTGCTCATGCGGCTCCGGCGCAGCCCGGAGCTGCGCCAGTTCGAGTCGAATATGTGTTTGGACTAGCGATTGTAGCGGTGCTGGGCGGGTGTGGCTGGCCGCACGACATCGCCGATGAGGAGATCCTGGCGCGGCTGCTGGCGCTCAATTTGGAGCGGGCAGCGGGGCAGCCTTCGACAGGCTCAGGCGGCGCAATTCACAAGCCGACACAGCTTACAAGGTTACGCGATGTACCAGCATAGACCCATCCTGATCCAGGCACTTTGACCCACACGTAGGTTGCATCATCAGTACTTTTTGCTTCGGGGACAAACGTTGTTCCGCGAGCTAATGTTCCTATATTGGTCTTATCATTTGGACTGCTGTGTATAGTCACCCCAGAATCCTGCACCGTGCAGCGGACCACGCCCGCCGGCAGCGCCGTAGTCGGCGCAGCGGTTGGCGCTGCATTTGATCTGGCGGTTAGTGCTGCGGTGGAAGTTGGCCGACCGGTCGGCCGCTCGAGTGGTGGCGGCGCTGGCGTTGGTACATCAGATATAACACCCTTAGGTGTTGAGACAACCGGTGTCTCGTCAATGCTAGGCCATAGAGCTACTACGACAGTTGGCGAATCGACAATGGCGATGGATGTTGGCATAGTACGGAATAGTCCGTTTGATCGAGCAAAGATATAGCTCCCCTCACCAAGCAACGCCAATGCCAGCACGACCAAGATGATCGGAAGGAAAACGCTGTGCGGTTGTTTAGGTAACTGCTCTTTGATCCATCGTTCGCCGAACATGCGTCGATAGATACGATTACGCACGTGTAGCTCACCCCGCTCGATCCGCACTAATCCAAACAGTTCGAGGTGATTCTGCGCCGGCGAACTTTCGTCGTCGGCAATAGATTGCCCGTGGTAGACATGCTCATAGATCGTCAGCATTTCGCGGCGTTCATCCTCAGGTATGCCGGCGATACTGTCGCGCACAAAGGTCAAATTGGCGTCGCGAGCGCCGCGGTCGGAGAGGAAGCGGTCTTCGACTAATCGGTCGATTTGAGCGTCGTTCCATGTGCTGAGATGTCGCTCGGCGCTGATGGCGAGGCAGAGCTTCTGCGTAAGGTAGGGATGGCCGTTGGTCCAGTAGAAGATGCGTCGCAGTATGCGATCACTCTGCCCAGGATAGTGTGCTTCCAGCCCCTGGCGTAGCGGTGCGGCCTCACTGTAGCTAAACTCATGTAGCACAATGCGTCGTCCCATGGTGAACGGGGTACGTTTTGCATCTCGAGCCAGATCAATCGGCGTGGCAGCTCCCAGCAAGACAAACGTGAGTCGACTGTATAGCGGATCTCGAGCTCGTGCCTGGGACATTGCGCGAATAGCGGCAAAAAAGTCGTCTCGAAACTCGAGCTGAAGCATTACGTCGATTTCGTCGATAAAGAGTACAAGTTGCCCTGGAATCTCAGCAAGCACAACATCACGAAGGAAATCAACAAAACCTTGAGAAACACTCAGCGAATGCTTGCCATGCCACCATTCCCGAAAATCGCTCGCCAACTGCAATTGTCGCTTCACGTGCACGAGAAAGCCTACATACCAATCATCTACCGCGATCCGTCCGATGGTATTCAAGTCGATTAAAACTGTTCTGATGCCCTGATGTTGTAACATAGTGGCAGTACGAACCATCAGACTCGTTTTTCCCATCTGGCGTGCGGAGAGCACATAACAGAATGCTCCTGCCTGGATAGTGTCGAGCAATTCACGATCAGCGGGGCGCACCACATACGAGGGAGTGTCTACCTTCAGACTGTCACCTGCGATAAAGAACCGTGTTAGATTGCTCATATCCTGTGTCATGGTTCTACCAGTAGCGTGATAGCTGCGCGAAACTCGCATATACGAGGGCGTGTCTGCAAACTCACACAGCGTGGCCTGCTGGGTCGGGAGGTGCGCAATGACGCCGAGCGCGGCCTACGCGAACACCTGGACTGTGGCTGGAGTGGCAGCCCACTTGGCGGATATGATCCCAGAGGGCGGCTCCGTCTCGTGTATGGCGGTAGTATGCGCGTGAAGTGCGGGCTTGTCAATGCTCGACGCTGCCGTATTGGAGGCCAACGGCTGGCCGCGCTCGATCCCCCGTCACCTACAGGCGATTAGCCACAATTCCGACCCAGCTCTCCTCCTGCTCCTATTTCGGCAAAGCAGAGGCAGCAAGTTCGTCGCCGTCGACCGGCTCCACGGAGCGCACACGCCGAACTTGTGTCAATGGCACCTCTGCTCTACAATAGCGCAGGTCATCTGAACGTCATGCTTGATATCATATGTGATGATGAGAGCCAACAAGCCTGCGCGACCGCGCTCTCTGCTGCTGCTCCTGCTGCTGGCGCTGCTGCTGCCGGAGGCCGCCCACGCCGCGCCGCCCGCGCCCTTGGTTGTGCCCTACGCCGACGCGATGCGCCCGCAGTTCGCGGGCGATGTGGAACGCCCGGATCTGCCGCAGTACACGGTGCAAATGGACATCAGTCCCCTCGGCAGGGAGCTGCGCGGGACGCTCGATCTGCTGTTTCGCAACATGAGCAGCGTGACGCTGCCCAACGCCGTGCTGCGGCTGTATGCAAACTTCCCGCGCGATGTCTTTGGCGATGGCGGCACGGGCGCGGCCGCCGTGGCCGATGTGCATGTGAACGGCCAGGCTGTCCAGCCAAGCTATCTCGCTCAGCGCACAGCGGTGCAGCTGCCATTTCCGAAAAAGCTTGCGCCGGGCGAGGATGTTCACATTCGTCTGAGCTGGTCGGTGCGCATCGCCCCGCTGCACGGCACCGACGATACGCTGGTGCTGACGAGCGTAATCCCACAGCTGGCGGTTTGGGATGGCAAGTGGCGCACGGATGTGACGGTGCTGCCGGATCATGTGTATGCTACCAGCGGCCTGTATCACGCATTTGTGACCGCGCCGACGGAGTGGATGGTGGCCAGCGGCGGCACGGAGATCGCGCGCACCACGCAGGGCACGCTTGCGACGAGCGAGATTGTGACTGGCCCAGTGCGCGAGTTCGCCTTCGCGCTCGGGCACTTTCAGCGCCTGGAAGAGGTTACCGATGGCGTGAGTGTGCGCGTGCTCTACCGCCGCGATGGCCGCGTGAGGGAGGCCGCAGTGCGCAAGATCCTCCGGCGCGCTATCCAATCGCTCTCGACTACTACCGACCGCTATGGGCCGTACCCGTATCGTGCCCTGAGCTTCTGCGTCCTCGAGGCTGGCCGCGGCTACAGCGACGCGCGCGAATACCCCGGCTTCATCGTGCTGCTGCTGGATCACGGCTACAGCCTGACGACGCACGAAGATGTGGCGCACGAGGTCGGCCACCAGTGGTTCTACGGCATTGTCGGCAACGATATCTACCAGGATCCGTGGATGGATGAAGCGCTGGCCCAGTACACCACCTTCGTCGTTATGCAGCAGTGGGATGGTGCGGCGGCCGCGAACAACTACTTCAACACAGAGATCGCGGCGCTGGGCATGCGATCGCGCTACAGTCTGCGAGAGGCGAATGCGTATCCCAGCTGGAGCAGCTACTACGCGTCGGTCTACGGCAAGGGCGGCCTCTTCATCGCAGCGCTGCGGGGGCAGGTTGGCGACAAGGCGTTTTTCGCTGGGCTGCGGCAGTATGTCGAGCGCAATCGCTACAACGTTGCGCGCCCCGACGATCTGCGCCGAGCGCTAGAGGACGCGAGCGGGCAGAAGCTCACGAAGCTGTTTGGTCTATGGCTAGGGATGAAGGGCGCATAGCACTGACATCCCGTTAATCTCTAATCTTATGACGGCAAGTTATCCGCGGATAGCACGGATAGGGCGGATACGGATTCTTCACTAGACCACCTATCCGCAAAATCCGCCTAATCCGCGGATCGAAACAGTAAGTGTGGCTGTAGTCTAAGCGGGGCCGGCTACGGCACTTTTGGCATTCACACTACCATCACTCTACGTACAGCTCAACGGAGGTTTTATGGATTGCTGCCAATGCCGCGACATCGAGTCGCAGTTCGACCGTGGCGAGGCCGAGCGCAAACTGCGCGCATACCGGAGGAGCGGCCCGGAACGCAGCACGCGCATCCTGCTCGACGCGCTTGTGGCCGAGGGTGCCGCGGGCATGACGCTGCTCGACATCGGCGGAGGCGTGGGCGCGATCCAGCACGAATTGCTGAAGGCTGGTGCCGTGCGCGCCACCGATGTGGACGCGTCGAACGCCTGCCTGGACGCTGCCAGGGCCGAGGCCGCGCGCCAGGGCCACGCCGACCGCGCGACCTTCCTCCACGGCGACTTCGTCGCCCTGGCCGACGAGATCGCACCTGCCGATATCGTGACGCTCGACCGCGTGATCTGCTGTTATCACGATATGCCTGCCCTGGTCGGCCGTTCGTCGGCGAAGGCCACGCGACTGTATGGCCTGGTCTACCCGCGCGATACATGGTGGGTGCGTGCCGGTCTGAAGGCCGAGAACGCCATGCTCTGGCTGGAGCGCACCTCCTTCCGCGTCTTCGCCTATCGCAGCGCCGAGGTGGATGCGGTGGTGCGGCGAAACGGCCTGGAGCAGCGCTTCAAGCGCAACGCCGGGCCGTGGCAAGTGGTCGTCTACGCGCGGCAAACGCAGGCGGAAAATCATAACTGACACGACATGCACTACGAAATACGTTTAGCTCACAATGCGGCAGTCAATAACTTTGGAGGAATCGATGTACCATGCCGCTGGGGAGTATGTCACGGATTTCTGTATCGTGCGCCGCGATGAGACGTTCCACCTGTTCCATATCCGCGGCGAGCGCTGGACCTGGCCGCTAGGTTATCGCGAGATCGACCTCGGCCACGCTATTTCAACCGATCTGTGGTCCTGGACGCCGCTGCCGCCGGTGCTGGGGCCAGGCACGCCGGGCGCGTGGGATGAGGCTGGAATCTGGGCGCCGGATATCGTCGAGATCGAGGGTGTGTATTACATGTTCTACACCGGCAGCGATGCGCAGAATAACCAGGCGATCGGTCTGGCCACCTCGGCCGATCTGCGCCAGTGGACCAAGTATCCTAGCAATCCGGTCGTCACACCGGGCGTCTGGTCCGATCGGGCGACGGGCCGCGATGTGGCCGGGCGCGATGGGATGGTATATATCGACGCAGAGGCCGGGCGTTACCTAATGTATTACACCGCCACAATGGTCGACGGGCGGGCCTGTATCGCGCTGGCAGAGTCGCACGATCTGCATCGCTGGGTGGACCTGGGGCCGACCTACATCGAGGAGGATCGGAGCTACAATCGCTGCGAGTCGCCCTACCTGGTGCGTCACAACGACAGCTACTATCTCTTCTACAGTGCCAAAGGCGGGCCGAACAGCAAGGGCTTTGCGCCAGGCGAGTTTGCGCACTTCGACATCGTGTATCTGCTGGCCGCCACGCCGGAGGGGCCCTGGACCCGGCCGGCGAACCATGCACTGCTGGAGCGCTGGACGTGCGCCAGCGAACACCCCACCTTCGACGGCACCACCTATATGCTGTATATTGTGCAGGAGGAGCTGGGGCAGCTCTGGGGCGCCTCGTTCCTGAGCGACCCCAAGCGCCTGGAATGGCTGCCTGACGGCACAGTGGCGATTCGCGAACACCAGCCCTCTGGCGTCATCCGCCGCAGCCTGATCGAGAGCGGTGGGAGCGACGTCGCGGCGTGGATCAGCCATGGCGGCACATGGCGCAGCAACGGCGACGCGCTGGAAGCGCCGGGTGGAGCGGGCGATGCCTTCCTGATGGACACGCTTTGGGGCGCCGATCTGGCCTTCGAGGCCGAGATCTGGCTTGGCGAGGCCAGCGCCGGATCGCTGCTGCTGCGTAGCAATCCGTCGGCGCTGGCGGGCTACCGGGTGGCGCTCGACGCAGATATCGGCATGGTGAGCCTTTACCTGCGCTTGCCTGGCGCCGCAGACAGGCCGCTGCAGCAGCGGGCGGTCGCGATCGAGCCGGCAGGCTGGCGGCAGCTGCGGGTGGTCGCCCATGGCCCGTGTCTGGAGATCTATGTCGACGGCGCGCTGTCGATCGTCCACGCCGATCGCACCTACACGAGCGGCTGCTTTGGCCTGCACGCGCGCGGCACAGCGCGCTTCCGCAACATCCGCGCCGATACGGATGCGCTGCGGCAAGCGCAGGTAGAGGCGGACTGGAGCCAACGCTGCAAGCCACGCTACCTTCTTTTTTGAAAACAAAGCACTCAATCGTGAAACACCACCGGCGCCTGAACCGTGCCGATGCCTTCGGACACCTGCATCGCGGCGCTGGATACTGTGACATGCGACCCTGCGACGGTGATATCGCGGCCGTCCGCATGTCCAGTGGCGTCGTCGCGCAGGATGAAGCTGCGCAGCCGTGTTGCACCCTGGCGCATCCAGCCCACGCTTCCGTCCGCATCGGCATAGGCGATATCGATCCGGGCGCTCGGCATGACACGCTGCGCCACGACGGGCCAGGGCAGCTCCAGGCATCTGTCAAGGATATGCGCCCATTCGACGCGGGAGTGGTGCGCGCCGACCCGCAGGCTGCGCCCACCCCAGGCTTGATTGTCGCGATCGTACCCCGCGAATTTTACCACCCAATCTTGCTGTTCGCGGCGCAGCTGCGCCGTCACCTCAGGCATGACGATGCACGTTTCCGGGATGCAGCGATCGAGCACGTCCAGCGTATGTGGTGAATGTGCGGCGATCTGTTGGCGTACATACGCAATCTGTAGCGCCGCCATGATCACTTTGCTATCCAGAATGAACATGGTTGGGTTCATCATGGTGGCGCCGGCGGCCTGCCAGTCGAGCAGGCGCTGGAGTCGGTCGGCGGTGAAACAGTCGAAATACCCAAAGCGGAAGACTACCGCGTCGCCAACCGTCGCGGGCCAGTCCGGCGCATCCGGCCATAGGAAGCGCTCGAACCCATGCCTGGCAATGCGCCCGACAATCTCTCCATCCCAGGCAGCCGGTTGCTTGGGAATGCCGAACATCGGCACATGCCAGCACGACCCGTCGCGAATACGCTCGGCAATGGCGCCGATCGGCTCGTCGTAGAGCACGCGCGCGTGCGCGCCCACGTCGGCGAGGGCGCGGCAGAAGGCCAGTTGTTCGAACAGGAATTCGCTCCACTGGCTCGTGCCCACGAACAGTAGCTCGCGCCCGCCCAGCAGACGCCTGAACGCCGCCACCAGATCCAGGTCGAGCTGGTAGCCCGCCTGCAGCGCGTGCGCGAATCCATGGGCGGAGGGGCAGATCTCCAGCTCGGTGGCCACCAACTGATAGCCAGGTTGGCGATCGAGCGGGCACAGCTGATAATCTGGCCGGACGCCGAGCACCCGACCCGGCCCCATAAGCCGTGGAATGGCCGGCGGCACCTTGTACTCCAGCAGCCAATTGAGGCCGCACGTGTCGCCCGCCGGCGTCCCATAGATAGTGGTCACGCTATCGAAGAGCGCGAAGATCGCCCGCCCAATCTGGGCCAGGTCGTGCGCGAGTTGGCCTGGCAGCACGATCGGCTGCGTGGCCGGCAACCACCACACACCATCGATACCCGCCAGGCCGATCCCGGTGCGGTTCATTCGCGATCGGATCGTTTCCAAAGTCTCTCCGACGAGCAAGCTTGACGATGGGCGATGGACGATGGACGACGAGGGCCCACAAGCCATCGTCGATCGTCTATCGTCTATCGTCTCCAAACCGCCCCGGCGAAAATGGCTCGATCGGCTGGCGGGTTGTTCCGGTCGTCGCCAGCTCGGCCAGTATCTCGCCGACCACGCTGGCGAACTTGAAGCCATGGCCAGAGCAGGGCGAAGCTATCACGACCTGCGGATGCCGCGGGCTGAATCCGATCACGAAGTCCATATCGGGCGTCAGCGTATACAGGCATGTGCGCGCATCGACAAATTGGCCGCGACTGAGCGCCGGGATGCGCTCTGCCATCCACTGGCGTATGTGCGCGATCTCGCTCGCATAGACCTGGCGGTCGACCGTTTCGGGCGTGCAGAGCGGGCCAAAATTATGGAACGCCACCTTGACGCCGCCAGGCGAGCCGCTGAGCGCCGGGAAGCCGTAGAACGACGAGCCATCCTCAGCCTCCCAGATATAGATCGGGCAGCGGTCGGGCAGAAATGGCTCGCGCCCACCGGCCGGCTCGAACCAATATAGTATGTTGCGTTTGACGCTTAGAGGCAGCTCAAGCTCGCGCAGCAGCTCGGGCGCCCACGCGCCGGCAGCGATCACCAGCCGGGCGGCCTCGTAACTTCCGCGCGCCGTCGTCACGCGGACGCGGTCGTCGGATGGCGCGGCCTCCCAGCGGAGCCCCGGCTCCTCGAAGCGCAGCGTGGCGCCGCGCGCAGCCGCCCGGCGCAGATACGCTTTAATCGCCGCCTCGGGGTAGAGTACGCCACCCAACCGCTCATACAGCGCGATGATGTTTGGGCTGGGCGTCAGCGGCGGAAAGCGGCGCCGGATATCGGCCGCCTCCAGCAGATCGTATTGCAGGTTATGCACGCGCGCGCTGCGGATGCTGCCGGCCACCACTTTGCTGCCCGCTTCGCCGATCATCAGCCCGCCCGTGATCGTCAGCAGCGTCTCGCCCGCCTCGCGCTCGATCTCGGCCCACAGTTCGTAGGCGCGCAGCAGCAGCGGCACGTAGGCCGGGTGCTCGTAGTAGGCCTGGCGAATGATCCGCGATTGGCCGTGGCTCGAGCCCTGATCGTGGGCCGGAGTGTAGCGCTCGAGGCCAAGGACGCGCATCCCGCGCCGCGCCAGCTCATACGCTGCGGCGCTGCCCATCGCGCCCAAGCCGACGACGATTGTATCGTACGTCTCACTCATGAGGCATACGATCCCGAATTGCCCGCCATAAGCCGCCGCTCTCGAAATCGTAATATTTCGTGGATGTGAGAATCAGGTGCGTTGAAGCCAGGCCCTCGAGTAGTACGCCGTTGTGGAGCCTGATCCTGGCGTAGTACTGTGGCGCAAGCTCGCGCGCCGCATAGGCGTGGCGCTGGCTTGAGCGCCAGTGAGCGATGCCCTCGATGTGCTGAAGGATGATCAGGTTACCCCAATTACCATCGGGAAGCTCCAGCGAGCTATAGCTTAGCACGTCGCGGTGTTGGAGGAATTCTTGTATCAGTTCAGTGTCGATGTCCTGCAACAGCGCGGGATTGGCTTTGCCGCGCTGCTCGCCGAAGAAGCCGACCACGGCCAACGCGGGAGCGGTTGCCAGCGCCGCGCGATCGCAAATGACCATCCGGTGCATGCGTTCGTGCTCCTCGTGCACATACTGGACATGGACTTCGGATTGGGCCGAACGATCTACGTTGACGTCCGACGGGGCAAGCGTGTCGCGCAGCCGGGCCCGCATGCGCTCGAGGATGGCGAGATCAGAGTGGCTATGCTCCGGGGCGGTGAACGGTCGATCGGCCACGGCGTCGAGCGGCCCCAGACGGACAGGATTTGCGATGAAAGATGGCATAGTCATATGGCGGTCCCATAAGCTAGATATCGAACAGTACGCGCTCCGCCAGCTGGGCTTTGCAGCGAATATCGTCGTAATCGGCATCGTGGATCGCCGTGAACCGCGCCGCCATTCCGGCTGCGAGGATCGCCGCACCTGCGGGATCTTCGTGCATCTGTAGTAGTGTGTCGGATATTTGCTGCTTGATCGCCTCGGACACCTCGCGCCTGGCGACAGCCGGCGGCAAGGTGTTCGGCCCGATGGTATCGACGATGCGAATCTGCGCGGCCAGCTCCGGCCGGCGCGCCAGCTCCAGCTCCAGCACCGTGCTGTCGATCGCCGCCGCGTCGATAGCGCCATCCAGGATCATTTGCAGCGATCGTAGATGCGCGCCCGACTCGACGATCCGCCCGCAGTAGTTGCGCGTCTCGCCGCGCGCGGCGATATGGGCGCGCAGAGCCACGCAGCCCGACCACGAATCCGGCTCGTTATAGGCCCATGTGGCCCCGCGCAGATCGAGAAAGGATGTGAATGAACTGTCGCGCCGCACGACCACATCCGAGAAGTAGACCGGGCGATCGCCGTAGCGCGCGCCGCGCAAGACCGGTGCGGCCAGCAGATCGAGCCAGCCGCTTCGCTGTGCATAGGGCAGGCCGCATATGAACGCAACCTGCGCCAGCCCGCCGTCGAGCATGCGCTCGCGCTCCTTCCACGGGCGATCGGTCACAAACGCCATCGCAAGGCCAGTGCGCCGCGCCAGGTACTCCGCGACACCTTGATAGAACGTATGGTGGACATCCGACATCAGCGAGACGATTGTGATAGTGTTCATGTTCTTTAGTTGTCAGTCGTCAGGACTTACGCGGTACCCCAGAATTGGTCGTTCGCAGCGGTGCTTTATCTTCTTAGGAGTTACGCGGTTGGGAGGTTTGGAGGGCTTTGCCCTCC
>DATFXE010000372.1:0-3698 GCA_035258585.1 Roseiflexaceae bacterium
TGCGATCATCATCGTAATCATGACGAGCCATCATCGCTCTCTTTCGAAATCCTTACATTCAAGGGGTATTGGGCCATTTATTTGACTATCGCTGGTATCGTTTTGTTCCAGGCATCCGCTTGAATTGATTAGGACCTACGCTGTTGGCGTTTTCGCGGGGGTCACCCAGAGGGTACCCGGGGCCGCTGGCCCTTCAAACCTCCCAACTGCGTAACTCCTATTGATATTTCACCTTCTCTTTATCGCCGTATGCACCGCGACGGCACCCAACCCTAGCAATGTATAGCGAACTTCGTGCCACCCGGCCTCCTCCATAATTCGGGCCAGCGCCGGCGGCTCAGGAAAGGCACGCGCCGACTGCGGCAAATAGGTATAGGCGGTCGCATCGCCGCCGAGCAGCGCAGTCAGCCGCGGCACAACTTGCTCGAAATAGATCCGATGACCCAGCCGCAGCAGCGGGTTGCGCGGGCGAGCGACTTCCAGACAAACGACTACGCCGCCCGGCCGGGTGACACGCCACATCTCACCAAAAGCCTGGCCAATATTGGATACATTGCGCATCGTAAAGCCGGTGGTGATCGCATCAAACGTTTCATCCGCAAAAGGCAGCCGCAGTGCATCCCCGCCGACGAAGCCGGCCCGATCGCCCACGCCCGCCAGCTTCGGCAGGCCAGCCTGCATCATCGGTACGGTGAAATCCAAACCTACGGCAAAGCCATCTGGCATCCAGGTCGCCAACTCAAGTAGAAAGTCGCCGGTACCCGACCCGACGTCGAGCGCGCGACCGGCCGCAGGCGGAGCGACTGCCCGAACGGCGTACTCGCGCCAACCGTGGTCCAGGCCCATGGTCATCACGCGATTCATCCGATCGTAGCCTGGCGCGATCCGCGCGAACATGCGCTCGACGTAGACGGCTTTCTGTTCAGGTGGCGGCAGAACACTCATATCGCGAACCAGTTTCGTAGCTCCTCGGGCTTGCGCGCGGCGCCAAGCGCGACCATCAGCTTGATGCGGGCCTTGACTCCGCTCAGGTTATGCGCGAATAGCACCCCCAGCCGCTTGAGGTCGTGGTAGGCTCCCACATAGCCATACTCATCAAACAGCGAGCCGGCACCGCAACGCGTGGCGATCACCACCACGGTGCGCTGGGCGATCGCCTCGGTGATCGACGGCAGCCACCACGGCGGGACGCGACCGCTCCCAAACGCCTCGATGACGATCCCGGCCACACCATCCTCGATCGAATGGCGCAGCATCCGCTCGCTTGCGCCCTGGCCGATCGTAATAAGATCGACCAGCTCCTCCAGCCGCGTGCACGGAATGAACAGCCGCCGGGCCGGGCGATGATGCATCCACACGCGCTCGCCTTCGACGCGCCCCAGCGGCCCGCTGCCTGGCGCCTCGAACGCGTTGGCCTGCTGGCTATGGGTCTTCTGCGCCTCAGAAGCGGCAAAGATATGGTCGTTGAACACCACCAGCGCGCCGAGCCCATGTGCTTCCTCGGCCGCAGCGACGCGGATGGCCGCCGCCAGGTTGAGCATGCCATCATAAGCCGGCATTGTGGCCGCGCGCATTGCGCCTGTGACGACGAGCGGCTTCTCGGAATTGATCGTCAGATCGAGCAGGTAGGCGCTCTCTTCGAGCGTGTCGGTACCGTGCGTCACCACCACGCCGTCTACGTCGGGCGCAACCAGCGCCGCCTCGACCCGTTGGCCGAGATCGAGCACCTGCGCCGGAGTCAGATGGCTGCTAGGCAAATTGGCGAACTCCTCGAAGGCCAGATCCACCCCGCCGCGCGGCAGCAGCGCCATGAAATCATCGCCCTTGAGCAGCGGCACCGCGCCGCCGACCATCGGGCTGCGCTTCATAGCGATCGTCCCGCCGGTAGTGATTACCACGACTTTTTTCAACGATGTACTCCTCGTGACAGGTGATGGCTGACGAGTGATGAGCGGCGCCACTCGTCACTTGTCACTCGTCATAGGTTTTCGCGCCACCCACGCGATCCGCTGCGTGCGATCGGCGACCGGCTGGAATGTAAAACAGTCATAGGTTGCTTCGACTTCAAGTCCCACCGACCGAAGCAAGTGCTCGACGCTCTCAGGAGCATACGCACGCTCGACATGCGTCTCATCAAAACGGATGTATCCGCGCTCGTCGTCGCCGGCAAACCCGCTCAGGACCATCGTAGAACAGGCGATCGCCGGATCGAAATAGGTCTGCGTAACCTGCACCAGGCCAGCCTGCTCGATCACTTCACAGGCGCCCCAATCGTATTCCAAAAAAGAGCGTGTGTTCATATCGGCAACCAGCAGGCCACCCGGCGCCAACACCCGCGCCACACCATCGAAGCACGCCGCCAGATCGCGTTCATCCAGCAGATAGTTCAGGCTATCGTAAACACAGGTCACCAAGTTAAATGACGAAGGATGAAGGACGAAAGACCAAGAGGTGTTGATTTGCCGTCTTTGGTCCGTCGTCATTGGTCCTTGGTGTGTGGTCGGCAACGCCCGCATATCGCCATGCACGAACGCGACCTGGCCAGGCCTGGACATAATTTCCGCCTTGGCACGGGCCTGATCGAGCATGGCAGCCGAGCTGTCCAGTCCTGTCACTTCCCAGCCAGCGTCTGCCAGCAGCAGCGCCAGGGTGCCGGTGCCGCAAGCCAGATCGAGCGCGCGCCGCCCGCCGACCGGGTGACGCACAAGCAACTCGCTCAGATACTGGCCCATCAGCACCGCGAATCGGAGTTGGCCGCTGCCATCGTAGAATGGCGCGTAGTCGTGGTAAATCATCCGAATCTTGCGTATCCGCACGCCAATAACCGCACACATTGTACCATGCCTGAGAACGGCGCGTCGCACGTTCGCGCTTTGACATCGCCTTAGGAGCGACGTACAATACCGCCTCGATAACCACGAAAAGGAATGGCTGTTATGTTTCCACTTCACCCACCTGTCGACCCGTATTTTATCAATACGACGATCTTCGGCATCCCGCTGGTGGTGCGCTGGTATGGCGTGATCATCGTCGGCGGCGCGCTGCTGGCTGCCTGGATCGCGGCCAGGCGCACCGAGCGCCGTGGCTACGACCCAGAGCATATCTGGAACATGCTGTTGATCATTATGGCGTGCGGCATCGCAGCGGCGCGGGCGTACTATGTGTTCTTCGAATGGGAGCGCTTCGCCGGCCGGCCCTGGTGGGAGATCATCAACCCGGCCGGCGGCGGCGGTGGGATCGCGATCCATGGCGCGATAATCGGCGGGCTCGCAGCCGGTGTGGCTTACACATTATGGCACAAGCTGCCGACGCTCGAGTTTGTCGATACCATTATGCCCACAGTACTGATCGGGCAGGCGATCGGCCGCTGGGGCAACTTCATGAACCAGGAAGCGTATGGCCGGCCAACCAGCCTGCCGTTTGGCGTGACGATCGATGCGAACCGCCGGCTGCCGCCCTATAATGATATGGCAACATACCCGCCCAAGACGCTGTTTCACGCCACCTTCTTGTACGAGTCGCTCTGGAATCTGGCCGGCTTCGGGCTGCTGATCTGGCTGGAGCGACGCCTGCGCGGCTGGCGACGGCCCGGCGATCTGGGCCTCTTCTACGCGATCTACTACGGCGTCGGGCGCTTATGGATCGAGGGGCTGCGCACCGATAGCCTGTGCACCAACGGCATCGGCGGCTCGTGCGGC
>DATFXE010000373.1:0-4153 GCA_035258585.1 Roseiflexaceae bacterium
ACCCCCACCACTGGGGAGGTCTGGAGGGGCCCGACTACCCTCTGGGTGCCCCCTCCAGACCTCCCCAACTGCCATCTTTAGCTGCTTATGCAGCGGTCAATAGTTGCGGCACGTGCTGGCGCATGTGGCTCGCCACGATCAGAATCAAACGTTGCTGGAGCGTTGTGGTCAGGGGCACGACATGTGGCTGCCACGATGTGGATGCGCCCTATTCAGCGAACACCAACGAGTATATCATAGATGAAGCCTTGCACAGGGTGGCGATTTGATGCGCCGCCGTCCAATTCAGAACTAGATTGACGAACGGCCTGGTTTTCAGTCAGGTCGTCAGCTGATGCCCTCGTCAGGCGTTACAAACCTTCCGGCAAGCATCACTATCGTATCTCCATGCGCGGCGATACGTGCGGTACGCGTGAGCATCGTATCTGCGCGGCCGCAGTTGTTTCCAGCAAGCGTGTCGATGCTTTCGACATACCTGTCGATGCCTTCCGCGACGCTGCGGATGGTTTCGTCACGCTTGTCGATGCGATGGGCTGCTCGATTTGCGCCATCCGCTCCGCAAAAGTTATTTCGCGTGAGGGGGTGATCATGGCGGAATCGCACCTATTTCGCTTACGAATTATGGTAGTAAGCGAGGTGCGGCCGTGCTATCCTGCGCGTGTTTATTGAAACACCTTTACACAAGGAGTCTTTCTCAATGGCACCACGTCAAACCCGCCGCCTCTCCAATGATGAAATCGACGCCGATCGCACAGCTCTGCTGGCGCTGAAGGACATCGGCGATTACGCGCCGCTCAACGCGGCCTACAGTGTCGCCGCGCTGACGGCGCTGGGCGAGCGGCTGGCCCAGGCCGAGCAGGCCAAAATGCGTGCGCAGAACGCGCTCGACGCCGCGCGCGACGCGGCCGTCGCCGCCGCCTGGGATCTGCACGAGGCCATGCTGGGCGTCAAGGCGCAGGTGATCGCTCAGTACGGCCACGATTCCTACCAGGTCCAGGCGCTCGGACTCAAGCGCAAGTCGGATCGCAAGCGCCCGGTGCGCAAGGCGGCCTAGCCAGCGCTCCGAGATATGATATGTATCATTTCATCTGTTGTTCGTTTTTTCGCTCTACGAGCGAAAAAACGAACAACAAAAAGAAGTAAAGTACCGCTGCTTCATTCTCCAGACATGGGTCACCGCGTAACTCGTGTTAATGATCTCCGCAGAGATCAGTAAGTCATGTCAATCAATGCATGCTCTAGCGACCCAGCATCGCCAGATAGAGCTCCGAGAGGCTCCGTGCGGGATAGGGCGCGTTAATCGGCGCCTTGGTTCGTGGTAGGGTGCCTGGGTCGAGCTTCACTAACAGCTCGGCCCACCGCGGTGCGTCGCGCGTAAAGGCGAGCTGGCTGGCGTCCTTGTAATACGTCAGTTGAGGCTCCATCTGCGGCTGGCCGGTTGTCGCGCCGGGCGCCTCCGCGCATGGCGCCACCGCCTTTACGCCTCCCTCGCTGATCAGTTCGCCGGTCGGCCGGCAGTCGCGCTCGCCCAGCGGCAAATAGATCGATAGACCCGACGCGCCATCCAGGCTCCAGGTCTGGGGCGAGAAGCGTGTCGTGCCGCTGACGGCCCGCCTGGCGATCACGGCCCCGGCCGCGCCATTGCCCCCCGTGACGGCATCGACCACCGCCTGTGCGTCCGCATCGACCTGCAATGAGATATCGTTCTCGTCTCGCAGCAGCTGGCGTGCGACATCTGCCAGATCGACATACGCATCCGTCGTGTCGACGCTGTAGCTAGCGTCGTAGTCGAATTTCTGAGCCTGGGTGTAAGCGTTGCGGATCTTGGTGGCAGCGCCGGGCAGCGCGGCGATTAAGCTCTCGGCGAGCGCGTTCGTTTTGCCGCGTAGATCCGGCAGCTTGGCCATGTCGATCGCGGCGATCGCGAACGGCTCATTGGTCGCGCCCGGTTGGTTATAGTGCTGCACGATGTTGCTCGCCAGCTCGCGCGGTGTCGTGTTGGCGCCAAGTGTATCCGGCCCAAGATATGCCTCATACGGCAGGCGCGACCAGAGCAGGTTTTCGCCGGCGATGAAATGATCGGCATAGGGCTGCACCTCGTAGGCGCTCTCGATCATGCCCATTAGGCAGGCATCGAAGAACAGCACGTCGAAGCGGCCCAAACCCGCCAGCGCCTCGCCGGTATTCCTGGTCGAGAGCGAGGATCCTTCGGGGGTGGTGAGATCGATCGCCATGCCGCGAGCACCTCCTGCGAGTGCTCTAATTTTCGCGCGGGGTTGCGCCGGCTTGCCGAGATCCGGCGCCCAGCCGCCGCCGTGATCGACGATCGACAGCATGGTGTGGGGTGAGCCGGGGTAGGTGGCGCGGGCCCAGCTAATGAAGCCGCGCAGTGTCGCGACGCTGCCCATGTCGAGCTCGTTCGAGAAGCCGGGCCAGACAGCTGCGGATGGAATGATCTGCTCGAGGCCGCTGGGCTGCCGCACGAATAGATACGAATCGCCGCCGCCGGGCTTGTTGCCGTCGTAGAGCGCTACCACCCGGGCGTTGGGGTTGTAGGGCAGCCGGCCGAGCAGCTCCTGGATCGGCTCGCTCAGGCTGGTGGCGTCGCTGTCGTTCGGCGCGATGTCGTCTCCGGTCAGGTAGAGCATCACCAGCCAGGGCGGAGCTGCGCTGGCTGGCTGCACGACGTTAAGAGTGAAGCTCGCGCTGGCACTTGTCATGACGTCGTGTACCGTGACGGTGATGATCGCCTGGCCGGTCTCGCCAGCCGCAGGAATGATCTGCAAGGTACGCTGCGCTCCACTGCCGCCCAGCTGGATGTTATCTTGAAAGGGTATTAGTCTGGCGTCCGACGAAGTAGCCGAAACGCTGAGGTATTGCGCGGGGACAGCCTCATCGCCGATCGTAAATGCAATCGTGCCGGTCGAGGTGCTTATAAGCATGGTTTGGTCGGCGATTGGCGAGATCCACGGGCGGTGCTGGACCTCAACCGCGCCCATGTCGCAGTTCTTGATGCCCCAAAAATTGACGTCGTGCGGCCGCGGCGTGCCGCGCTGGTCGACGGGAACACAGTTCTGGCCGGCGCTGTCGATCGCAGGGCTGCCAGGCTGTGGAGGTTGGATCCAGGATGGGCTGCCAGGCTGCGGAAGTTGTGTCCAGGTCGGGCCGCCATTGTCCTGCAGCGGCCCAAGGCGCACGTCGACATTGACCAGGTCGCTAGCTGCATTGAGCAAGCAGGTGCCGTCGCTGTCGAGGTTGTAGCCATCTCTCTCGCCTAGGATGCCCCCGCCACCTTCGCAATTACCGCGTGGCCGATTGTCGGCGAGAATGGTATATCCGAGATCGACCGTTCCAGACGACCCAATACCACTGGTGTTGCCGCTAATGGTGACGCTGGAGATGCGTGCAAGACCCTTGTTCCATAGGCCGCCGCCGAAATCGCTGGCGGTATTGTTGGCGATAGTGCCATCATAGAAGTCGAGCGTCGTCGAACCTTCATTCGAGATGCCGCCGCCCCACAGCGCCGAATTGCCGCTGATTGTGTTGCTGGTCAGAGTCGCCGTTTTTCCAGGGCAATTGTGCAGACCGCCGCCGGTGCCATAGCCAGAGACGCCTGTGGCTGTATTATCACGAATGGTGCTGCTGCCCACCGACAGCGTACCACAGTTGAGGATGCCGCCGCCGCCGGCATCGGCCGTGTTGCCGCTGATTGTGCTTAGGCTTATATCGAGCGTTCCAGTATTAGCGACGCCGCCGCCATAGCCCCAGCTGGTTGTTCCGCCGTTGCCGAACGAGGTGTTTCCGCTCACGACAGCGCGCATGAGTGTCAGCCTGCCGCTGTTGCGTATTCCGCCGCCGTCGCCGAGCACCCGGCCGCCGCGGATAGTGGCGTTGGAAAGGCTGATCGTGGTGCCACTTAAGATCTCCAGCGTTCGGCCCTTCCCTCCGCCGTCGATAATCGTCGTGGCCGCGCTGGCGCCGGTAAACGTCAGATCTTTGTTGACGATCAGGTTCTCGGCGTAGATCCCCGTGGCAATCATTATCGTGTCGCCCGCAGCGGCTTGCCCGATCGCGTATCCGATCGCGCGGCATGGTGCAGCGCTGTTGGAGCAGTCGCCACTGTCGGTTCCGGACGCCGCCACGTAGCGTGGTG
>DATFXE010000374.1:0-7058 GCA_035258585.1 Roseiflexaceae bacterium
ACAAGCTACTGACGAGCGTGCGCGAGAAGCTGCTGCGGATCGCGCGCGAGCGGGCCGACCAAGCCAACAAGCAGGCCGATGACGGCGCCGATTACCTCGACCCGCCGCTCCTGGATGCTGCGATCGGCATCTATGAACGGGCGATCGGCTGTATCCAAGGCGAAGAGATCCGCGGCTGGGAGGAATCGACGGCGGCCAATATCGCGGTGATCGGCATCAAGAGCCTGCTGCTGAACGAAATCGCCGAGGGTGCGATCAAGAAATACGAGGGGCGCGCCGCCGGAGTGCGCGATGCGCGAGCAGCGATCCAACGCATCCGCCCGCTCTACGATCAGGCCGAGAGCGCTTTCCGCCAGGGCGATTATGCCCAGGCAGTCGTGATTCTGGAATCCGTCCAGGATCACGCCGGCACGCAGCTCAGCAGCGCGCTGGTGGAAGGGCTGCAGCGGCGAGCGATGCAGCGCTGGGAGCAGGCCACACTGGCCCAGGCAGACGCGCGGCTGCAGGCGGCGCGCATGGCGGCCAGCCGCGGCGAGTACGAAAACATCGCCAGGATCGTGGGCGAGGTGCTGGCGATCGAGCCGCACCTGGAGTCGGAGGCGCTCAAGGAACGCAAGCAGCAGGCCCAGGAGCTGCTCAAGGAGATCCACGCGCTGGAGGAGTATCTTCAGCAGCTCGTCAGCGACTCGGGGCTGGCGCGCGTGCATGGCCGGATGGACGAGGCCGAGCAGCGCGCACGTGAAGCGTTGGTGCTGCGGCCAGGCTATCTGCCAGCTCAGCAGGCGCTCGAAAGCGCGCTGGTGGTGGTGGTGAACATCGCCTTACGCCAGGCGCAGGACGCATTGGCCGCGCCGGATGAGCAGCGCCTCCAGATCGCCCGCGACGCCCTGGAGCAGCAGCGGCAGCACGTCGACGAGATCGGCGATCAATCGACCCAACAGCATCTGAACGACCGGCTGGAAGAAACGCTTGGCCAGCTCAAGCGCGCGCTCGAGCAGCGCTACGAATCGCACGCGCGCGAGCAGCAGGCCCAGAGCCTGATCGACCGAGCCCGCCAGCAGGCGCTCCAGGAGCGCTTCACCGACGCCCTGGCGACAATCGGCGAGGCGCGCGCGCTGGCGCCGCAGCAGCTACGCCTGGCGATGGAAGAGAATCAGATCCGCGCCGGCTGGGCCGAAACACTGCGCCAGCGCGCGCACGCCTTCATCGAGGCCCAGCCGCCCCACCCGGCCGCCGCCCTCGAATGCCTGAACACGCTGCGCGAGATCGGCATGGAGGATACGAGCAGCATCGAGTTGCGGCGGCGCGCCGATTGGCGCGCCAACGCCGAGCGCGGCATCGCCTACCTGCACCAGGGCGCATTCGCCGAGGCGATCGAGGTGCTCAAGGCAGGCGACCTCGGCGACTCCGCGACGAGGAGCGCCTTGGCGGAAGCGCGCTGTAAAGAGGCGCGGCGCCTGATGAACATTGGCCGTTGGACGGCGGCGCTGGAGATCTTGCAGCAGATCGACGGCGACGATCCCGAAGTGCAGGCGCTCAGCAGCCGGGCGCGCGCCGAGAACCTGATCGACCAGGCTCAGGGCTTCCTGGATGTCAAGGTCTTCAGCGGCGCCGAGAGCAAGCTGCTCGAGGCCGAGCGCGAGCAGCTGCCCGAGCTGGATGCGCGGATCGATCAGATACGCGATCAGATCAACACTGCCCGCAACGTGTTTCGCAAGGTCCAGAGCCTGCAGCAGCGTGGGCAGGATCAGTATCGCCGCTATCGATCCCACAGCAACCCCGGCGATCTGCTGGACGCGATCCGCACGCTGGACGAGGCGCTGGAGCTGCGCGACCTGCCGGACGAAGATCATCAGCGCGACGCGATAGTGAAGCTGCGCGACGACTACCAGCAGCGCTACCAGGAGCTTGTACTGGCCGAGCGGACGCGCCTGCTGAGCGAAGGCGACGCCGCGCTACAAGAGGAGCGGCTCGAACGTATCCCCGATGCCATCCAACGCTACGGCGCGCTGCTGGACCTTTCGCCCCACCAGCCCGATACCGAGGCGATCGGCCGCCTGGAGCGCGCGCGCCAGCTGCTGCGCCACGGCCGCGATAAGCTGGTGGACGAGACCGGCGTGTTGCTCAATCTGCGCGGGGCGCGCAATGGGCAGCGTGGCATTCGGCTGGCCGACATCCAAGCCCTGATCAGCCGCTGCGTGCGCGCGCAGCACATCGCCCCCGAGACTCATCGCGCACTCAACGAAGCTGTGCTGGCGCTCCAAGAAGCTGCGCGCGCCTTTGAGACCGCCGAGACCGATGTGCAGGCCGCGCGGGCGCACTGGGCGGCGGCCCGGCGCGACGGCTCAGCCGACTTCTCGGAGGTCGATCACGCCATCCAGCGGGCCGTGCGCTACTTCGAGGGCATGACCTATATCCATAGCGATCTGGACCGCAACAACCCAGAAAGCCTGGTGCGGCAGATCAACGCCAACCGCGAAATGCAGCGCGTGGTGATCAACGCCAGCGCTACGGTCTCAAGCGCGCTGGCTCGCTTCGACGGCGAGGCCGCCGCGGCTGCATTCGCCGAGCTCACGCGGGCCGAGGAGACAGTCTACAGCACCACCCTGGCACTCGACGGCGTTTCGGGCGGCGCCGGCGCGCCGGAGACACTGCCAGAGCGCTACCCGCACCAGTATGCGATTCTCAGCGCACTGACGGATCAGATCAGCGATCATATGCAGCGCGAGCGTGAGGCGCCCGATGTCCATCAGCTGCGCGAGATCATTCAGCAGCGGATCGCGTTGCAGCGCCTGCTGGACCGACTCGATCGCGATGATCGCTTTGGCCTGCGTTAGCGGCAAACCTTCCCAGTTTGGTGCGGGTGCGGGGCCGCAGGCCCCGAAAAATATCTTTTTTGCGAGTTGTTCGGGCGGCAATGCTGTCCGAACAACTCGCAAAAACAAATTGTTCTTGGAGGGCTTCGCCGTCCAAACCTCCCAGCTGAATAAGCCAGCAGTATCACCAACTGGTAAATGTGTATTTTCAAAATCCCGGAGGGATGTATGATCGGCGAAACGCCCGTGCTACTCAACCAGATCGAAATCTGGCAACATGCGCTGGAGGAAGGCCGTAATCTCCTTGCAGAAGCCTCGGAATTACAGGCCGCGGCGAAGCAGGCCCAGCTGCTGCGGCAGTGGACCGATGCGGCCGACAAGTTCCGCCAGGCGCGCTCGATCTACGACGCCGCGCAATCCTGCCTGGCCGTCCCGGCCGCGATCGACGCCAGCTCATACCGCGCCCTGCGGGCACTGCGCGATGAGTCGAACGAGCTGCTCAGGCAGACCCGCGACGCGCTGGATGAGCACGAGCGCGCCAGATGGGTCGAAATGTGCGAGCGCAACATCATCGTGGCGCTCGAGATGCAGCAGCAGGCGCAGACCGCGCTCTACGAAGGCAACCTCGACGCCGCGCGGGCGCTGGCGAGCCAGGCCCGCGAGATGCACCCGGCGCTGCGCGAGGAGGCTGAGCGCACCATGCGCGCGGCTGTCGAGCGCGCCGGCGAAAAGGGCGGGCCGGTCAGCATGCTGATTATGATCTTCGCCGTGGCTGTGCTAGTGGGCCTGATCGTCGCCTTTGGGCCACAGCTCTGGCACTGGATCGCGGGGTAAGTGCGTAGTGCGTAGATACTGGCGTGCTACGCACTACGCCCTATCTGGTATGCAACAGCACGGCTTGGTATTACTGATCCGTGCATTGATCGGGCATCGGTAGGGGGTGTGGGGGCGGCCTCGTGCCCACACCCAGAGGGTACCCGGCGTCGCCCCCACATCCCCAAGGAATGATATTCTGTATTCATGCAGCTATCAGTAGCTGGTGTTGCAAAGGTCATATCGCGATGCGCTATGCCATCTTGAGCGATATTCATGCCAACTTGCCCGCGCTGCGCGCGGTGATCGACGATCTGGTGAGCCAATCGATCGACGCTACGATCTGCCTTGGCGATACGATCGGCTACTACGCCGACGGCGCGGCGGTGATCGCCCGGCTGCGCGAGCTTGTGGCGCCGCGCGACTGCATTGCCGACGACCGGCCTGCCACGAAGCCGCTGTGGGTTGCCGGTAATCACGAGTGGGGCCTGCTGAACCGGATCGAAGCCTATCAGTTCAGCCCGGCCGCCCGCGCCGCACTGGCGCGAACGGATCTCCCTGCGGCGGCGAAACGCTTCCTGGCCGGCCTGCCGCAGCGTATCGAGGCCGAGCTGGGCGATGGCCTGGCGGCTACGATCGTCCACGCCGCGCCCGGCGACCCAGTCGGCGCGATGGGCGCGAGCTATGTCGAGAATAGCGAAGACGCGCAGGACGCCGCCCATGCCTTTCGCACCCAGATCTGCCTGGTGGGCCACACCCACTACCCGCGAATCTGCCGCGAGATCCAGCGCGGCGCAAGTGGCCGGCTGGGCTGGGACACGGTGGAGGTATTCGAGGATATACTGCCGGGTGGGAGCTGCCAGTTCGAGTCCGAGCGGCTGATCCTCAACCCTGGCAGCGTCGGCCAGCCGCGCGATGGCGACCCGCGCGCATCGTACGCGATCCTCGATACGGGCGCACGCTCGTTCGCGGTGCGCCGCGTCTCATACGATGTCCCAGCCGCTCAAGCGCGCGTCCGCCGCTGGCTCAAGCGCGCGCCGCCCGAGCTGCTGGATGGGCACGGCGGCTTGGCCGAACGGCTGCTGCGGGGAATTTAGGAATCTTGCATTTCTTACGTCTCGCCACCGAAGTAGAAGTCGTTGACCGCCATCGTCTTCTGGAACACACTCGGGTTGCGCCGGGTCGGGTGGATGGCCATCAGCGCGGTGTTGTTATGGACCATATAGTTGCGTCCGACCAGCCCGGAGGCGTTAGCCAGCCCGTGCGGGTGCGCGCCGCCGGCCGAGCGCAGCAGCAGCGCAGCCGAGTTGGCCGCCCCGCACGCCACCACGACGATATCGCCATGTAGCTCGAACCGCTCGCCGTCGCGCTCGACCTCGACGGACGTCACGCGGCGGCCGGATGGATCGGCCAGCAGGCGCCGCACAAACCCGCGCGTGATCAGCTCGACGTTCGGGCTTTCAATTGCCGGCCGCACGCAGCGCACATCGGCGTCGCTCTTGGCCAGCACCCGGCAGGGGAAGCCGTCGCACGTCTTGCAGCGCAGGCAGAGCCCGCCCGGCTGGAGATCCACACCCATCGGCAGGAAGAAAGGGTGCAGCCCCTGCTCGCGCAGCCGGCCGGCGAGATCTTCGATGTAGGGCTCGTGCGAGACCGGTGGAAATGGAAATGGGCCGGAGCGCGGCGGCTCGGTCGGGTCGTCGCCGCTTATGCCGTGGACCATGTAGAGCTGCTCGGCGCGGGCATAGTATGGCTCCAGATCTTCATAGCGGATCGGCCAGGCCGGCGAGATACCGCCCTCGTGCTCGATCGCCTCGAAGTCGGCCTTCCGCAGGCGCGGCAGCGCGGCGCCGTAGACCTTGGTATTACCGCCGACATAGTAGTGCACGCCGGGGTGGAACGGCCGGCCCTGAGCATCCTGCCAGGTCTCCTTGGGCTTGTAGCACTGCTGGTCAAACACCGCCGTCGGGCTCCAGTTCTCCGGCTCTTGCGGCAAAAAGTCGCCACGCTCGAGCAGCAGCACTCGCGCACCGCTGTCGCGCAGTGCGTAGGCCAGCGTCCCGCCCCCCGCACCCGTGCCGATGATGATGATGTCATAGGCCGTGTCCATACTGTCTCCTCGTTGAAACGTTCCAACGTTCCAACGTTCTAATGTTCCAACGTTTTATCCAGCGACTCGACGAAGAAGTATTCGCCCCACATGACGCTCTCGTCGACGCCCAGTCGCTTGCGCTCGTGGTAGCTGCCGTGCTTGAGAATGCCCTCCCAAGAAGGCGTCTCGATCGCTAGAAACTCGGGCGTGCAGAGCGTGGCGAGAATAGTGTGGGCGTAGCGCCCATAGCCATTGGCGCGTGCTGGCTCGTGGGTTAGCTGGGCCAGCTGCAGCAGCCCGCTGGCAGCGATCGCCGCGGCCGAGCTTTCATAGGGGTGGATCGGCTCGGGCTCCTCCCAGTCGTTGGGCGGCACGCCATGGGCCGGCGTGCGAGCGATATAGAAGTCGGCGCAGCGCTGAGCCGTGTCCAGGAAGCGCTCGTCGTGGGTGAATGCATAGGCGGTGCCGAAGCCGTAGAGTGCCCAGGCCAGCCCGCGCGCCCACGAGGAGTCGTCGCGCCAGCCCTGATGAGTTGTCTGCCGCAGAAACGCGCCGCTTTCCGGATCGAAGATTCCTTCGTGCGAGGTGCTCCCGTCGCCGCGCACCAGGTAGCGCCGGGTCGTCAGGCAGTGCTCGGTCGCAATGCGCAACAGGTTACGGTCGTCGGTCTGCTGGGCGGCGTAGAAGACGATCCCGACGTTCATCATGATGTCGATGAAGCAGCTCTCCGGCGCGACGAACGAGCGCAGATAGCGGCCCTTCTCATTGAAGCGCAGTGCCTCGGTGCGGCCGGCCTGGATCACCACGTCGTTGACCGCCGGGTCGCCGGACAAGTCATACCAGCGCTTGTAGGTCGACCAGAACAGAAAGCCCATGTCGTGGACGCTGGTGTCGTGCTTGCGATGCTCGATCAGCCGCGCGTAGTGCTCGGCCCGCTCACGCCACCACGGGTCGCCACTTCGCCGCGCGAAGATCCACTGCATGCCGCCCAGGAACCCCTCGCACCAGTTGGTCCATGCCTCGCTCTGGTGATACCACTTTCCGTTCACGGTGAACAGCGGGAAGTAGTCGGGATGCGCGGTGATCAGGCGGCGGACCTGTGCCTGGGCGAAATCAAATGCGCGCTGCGCCGATTGGTGCAGCGCCTCGGGGACCGGCGGCACGAGGTGTGTGGCCATAGCGAATGTCCTTTGCTCACAGCTATAGATGACGGGGTGAAGAGATTCACCCCTCACTCCGTCATTTACGTTCCATTGAACTGCGGCGGCCGCCGCTCGCGGAAGGACGCGATCCCCTCACCCGCGTCGCCGGTCGTCGCGGCGAGGGCGCCGGCCAGC
>DATFXE010000375.1:0-6953 GCA_035258585.1 Roseiflexaceae bacterium
ATCGATCAGCTGCTTGGCGATCTGCACCGAGATCGGCGCATTAGCGGCGATCGCCTCGGCCAGGCTGCGCGCCCGTGTGAGCAGCTCAGCACGCGGCACGACCTCGTTGATTAGCCCCCAGCGCTCGGCGGTCGCGCTATCGATCCGTGCGCCGCTGAAGATCAGCTGTTTGGCGCGCGCCGGACCGATCAGTGCCGGCAGCCGCAGCGTGCCCGCCCAGCCGGGCACCGTCGCGATCGTGACCTCGGGCATCGCAAACTCGGCCTCGGCCGCGGCCAGCCGGATGTCGGCAGCCAGCGCCAGCTCCAGCCCGCCGCCGAAGGCGTAGCCGTTCAGCGCGGCGATCAGCGGCTGGCGCATCTGGGCCAGGCGCGCAAACACGCGATGGCCCTCGCGCACCCAGCGCCGCCACATATCGAGCGGCTGTAGCGCCGACCAGGCGTTGATGTCGGCGCCGACGCTGAAGGCGCGCTCGCCGGCCCCCGTCAGCAGCACCACGCGCACGTCGTCGAGACGTTCGACCTCGCTCACGATCGCGTCGAGACGCGCGAGCATCGCCGGCTCAATCGCGTTCAGCTTGTCCGGTCGGTTGAGGGTGATTGTGGCGATCTGGCCATCGAGTGTGAGCACGATGGTTGGTGCGGTCATGAGTGGAACTCCTTGCTATCGGCAGAGGCATCCAAAGTGCTACCTCGCCACGAACTCCTCAATGTATGCTGTTACCAACTCTGATCGTTCGTGGATGATCCGGTGACCAGCGTCCGGTACGCGAATAGAGACCCCGTGTGGTATCCGGTCCTGAAACCAGGTATTGTTGGAGATTCCGAACTCCTCCCAGTCGCCAGCGATAAACATGGTCGGGACCTCGATCCGTGTGTCGGATGCATCGTCGTGGAAGTCGTCGGGAGGGAGCGGCCGCATCTCCCCCCAGACGTCGATGAGGCGAAGGCCTTCATAGAAGCGCTCCCCAGCGATCGTCCAGTCCGGTTGGGTCCAAGTGTCCAGGAACGCTTGACGGTCCGCCCGCGTGAAGTAATCCAGCAGGTGTGCAGCTCGGTAGTAGTTCACGCTGCTGCGAATGACCCCAGGCTGCGACCATGCCTCGTGGTATGCATGGCGGTCGGCCTCGGTGAAGTAGCCAGGGGGCACGTGGGCAAACTCACCGAACACAGTGAGGTTGTACAAATAGTAGTCGCCAGCGGTGAGAATCTGTTCGGCCTGCGGGCTCGTGAGCATCAACTGATAGGTCCAGCGCGACCGTTGGAGTGGATCGCGCACCGAGCTGCGAACCACATCGAGGGGAGCGGTACTCAAGGTGATCAGTCGTTCGAGGTAGTCTGGATGGCGTGCTGCAAACTCCCACGCCACGATGGCGCCCCAATCATGGCCGACCAATGTGAATGCTGACAGGCCGAGATTATCCGCGAGCGAGCGTATATCTTCCACGACAATTGGAATGCGATAGTCGGCCACTCCGGGCGGCTTGTCAGATAGATTGTAACCGCGGAGATCGGGAGCAATGACGTGGTGTGTGTGGGCGAAATGGGTGAGCTGATCCTTCCACAGGTACCAGAAATCGGGATGACCATGCAGAAACAACATCGGCTTTCCCGAGCCGGCGGAAACATAGTGGAGGCGGATGCTGTTCACGGACGCGACGTAATGCGCAAACATCGTCATCACACCTCCTCGCCATTCCGCAGCCGCGCGGCCAGATGCTCCACTGCGCGATAGCAGATCGCCCACATCGTCAGCGTCGGGTTGATGCCGGGACACGAAGGGAACGTCGCGCCACCCAGAACGTACAGGCCGGGCGTGTCGTGGACCCGCAAATTGCCGTCGACCACCGAGGTGGCCGGGTCGTCGCCCATGCGGCATGCGCCGAAATCGTGGCTGCTGCCGACGCCGGTAAAGCTCGGCCCGCGCCAGGTCTTCGTCGCGCCCATCGCGCGCAGGATCGTTTCCGACGTGGCCTCCATCCAGCTCGACAGCCTGCGTTCGTTTTCCTGCAAGTCATAGGTGATACGGACGACCGGCAATCCGAGCCCGCTGCGGTCGCGGTGCCGCGGGTCGAGATCGATTGTGTGGTAGGCGTAGGGCAGCGCATCGGGTTGGATGCGCACGACGCCGAAGTGCTGCCATTGTCGCAGATGGTCTTTGTAGCCCTGACCCCATAGCGGAACATCCGCGGGCAGCGCTTCGCGGCTGATCTGGATGGGCAGAAACTGATTCTCCGCGCCAAGTGTCGCGCCGCCGATAAAGCCGTGCGCCAGGCTGTCGAACTCATCGCTCACAAAGTCATCCAACACCATGCCCTGAGCTGCCGGCCCGGTGTGGCGGTTGAAGATCGTGTCGGGGAAGAACCCATCGACATGCGCGAACATCTTGGTCATGTAGTTGCGACCCACCTGGGTGGTGTTGTTGCCCAACCCATTGGGATGCATGCCGTCGCCGGAGAGCAGCAGCAAGCGCACATTCTCATACAGATAGCTGCCGAGCAGCACCGTTCGCGCCGCCTGCGTGCGCGGCACGCCATTCGCGTCCAGATACTCAACCCCGCTGGCATGGCCGTCGCGGTCGGTCAGCACGCGCGTCACACGACAGTGGGTGCGCAGATCGAGGTTGCCACTGGCGAGCGCCTCGGGAATACTGCTCAGGCCCGGGTGCCACTTGTCGCCGCTGTACGAGCCGAAGCCATTGCTCCACGCCGTGTAGGTGGTCGCGGGGCGGCCATCGTAGGGCACGCTGTTGACGCCAACCGGCACCGGATGCGGATGCAGACCCATCTGCTCGGTCGCGCTGCGGAAGGCCTCGCCCAGCCGAAACGGGCGCAGCGGCGGCATGGGGTAGGGTGTGCTGCGGCGCACGAACGGGTTGGTATCGTCGCCGGCGACGCCGATCAGCCTTTCGAGCAGCGCGTAGTAGGGCTCCAGCTCATCATAGCCGACAGGCCAATCGGCCAGCATGCAGCCCTCCGGTAGGACGCCGGCGCCCCAGCGATCGCGCACGCGGCTGAGCGGCTTGAAGTGGTGCGGGTGAAAGCGACGCAGCCACGCGCCATAGTGGATCACCGAGCCGCCAACGCTGTTCACCATACGCCCGAGCGAGAACGTCGCCTCAATCGTCTCGTCGTTGCGCGTGCGTCGCCAGCGCGGCACCTCGCTCATGAACTTGGGGCCCATCGTCGCGCGACAGTAGTAGGCTGCGCCGAGCTCGTCGGGTAGGAAATCGGCGCGGGTCCGATACGGGCCGGCCTCCAGCGCGACCACCTTCAGCCCGGCCCGCGTCAACAGCGGCGCGATCAGCCCGTTCATGGCGCCCAGCCCAACCAGCAGCACATCTGCAGGGCCACTCGGCGGCAGCGCGCCACGTTGCGGATCGTAGCCGGGAATATCCAATCCACCAAGAGCACGAAGGTCACGAAGGCTGATATCACTTGCCACCGAGTTGGCGTTCGAATGAAGTATCTTATCTTGGTGTTCTTCGTGTCCTTCGTGGATCTTCAAGCCCAGGTCGGCCAGCGACTGGATCTGGCCGCCTTTGTCGGCCGGCGCCGCGGAAAGGTTTTCCTCGGCGCTGTTTTCCAGCCACACGCCGGGGTGGCCGAGCGTCGTCCAGCCAAGCTTGTCGCGGTTGCCGCCGTGGGCTGGGTCGGCAAAGAGCCCTTCCTGCAAATGCGCGCGCAGCAGCGCGAAGAACTCTTGCTGCGGCGGCGTCCGCATGCCTGGCAGTGTCCCCGCCTCCAGGCCAGCGATCAGCGCATCCTGCTGCGCAGGCGTGCAGTCGGCCAGCGCTGCGCCATGTCGTGCATGGGCGATCTGGTCGAGCATATGCAGGCCCACGCGGTAGATTTCGGTAAGCTGACGGTATGCGCCCGCAAGCGCCAGGTCGAGATACTCGACCACGCCGATCTGAGTCGCGCCTGCGCTCGTGGCATCGGCAGGAAACATCCGCTCGAACAGCGCAGCGGCCGTGCGCGCCTCGTGAGCATTGAACGTGAGCAGCGCCATAGTCCACCTCATTGCAGATTGCAGATTGCAGACTTTCGAAGTGCGTACCAATCTACAATCTACAATCTACAATTTGAAATTCATGGGTTCGGGCCGGAACAGCCGCGCATCCATCAGCTTCAGATCGGGGCTGACCCGCAGCGGGATATCGGATTGGGCCAGCACATCGCGCTCAAGGTTCACGCCTGGAGCCACCTCGACGATCGTCAGGCCATCGCTTTCCAGCCGCAGCACGCAGCGCTCGCTGATATACACCACCTGCTGCCCCTGCGTGAGCGCCCGCCGCCCGCTGAACGTCACATGCTCGACGTCGGCCACGAACTTGCGCGCACGGCCTTCCTTCGCGATGCGCAGCTCGCCATCGTCAAAAGCCAGCTCCAGCCCACCGGCGGTGAAGTAGCCGCTGAAGACCAGGTTGCGCGCGCGGGCGGTGATGTCGATGAACCCACCTGCGCCAGCGGTGACGTGCGGCTTGGCGGCCAGCCGCGAGACATTCACGTTGCCGAAGCGATCGACCTGCATGAATGAGAGCAGACTGCGATCGAAGCCGCCGCCCTGGAAGTAGCTGAACTGATCGGGCGAGGGGATCAGCGCCTGGGCGTTTGCGGCGCAGCCGAACTGGAAGTCGAGCAGCGGCACGCCGCCGACCGCGCCCTGCTCGATCACCCAGGTCACGGCGTTGGGGAAACCCTCCTCCAGCAGGATGCGCGGCACCAGCGCCGAGATACCGAAGCCCAGGTTCACGGCATCGCCGTCGCGCAGCTCGAGCGCGGCGCGGCGGGCGATCACCTTGTCGGCGCTCCACGGCGCGAGCCGGAACGAAGCATCCGTCCGACGGATCTCGCCGCTGATCGCCGGGTCGTAGGCCGTCTGGGTCGTCTGCATCTGCTCGGGCACGACGACGATATAGTCGACCAGCACGCCCGGCACGCGCACCTGCTGCGTCGGCAGCGAGCCGGCGGCCACCAGCCGCTTGACCTGCGCGATCACAATGCCGCCATTGTTATGCGCCGCCAGCGCTTGGTCGTAGGCGCCCAGCGGCGCGCCCTCGTGTTCGAACCTGAGGTTGCCGCGCTCGTCGGCGGTGGTGGCGCGGATGATCGCCACATCCACCGGGATCGAGCGCATATACAGCCACTCCTGGCCGTCAAACTCGACGATCTGAACGAGGTCTTCGCGCGTGGCCTCGTTCATTTTGCCGCCCTGCCGCCGCGGGTCGAGAAAGGTGTCGAGGCCCACCGTGGTGAGCACGCCGGGCCGGAGGGCGGCGGACTCGCGGTGGAGATGGTAGAGTATGCCGCTGGGGATGTTATAGGCTTCGACCTGGTTCTCGGCGATCATGCGCCAGATCTTGGGCGATGGCATCGAGGACGGACCACTTGGGTAGGATCCCGCGATCACGCGCTTCAGCAAGCCCGGCTGCGCCAGGTGATCGATCCCGTCGATGCCGTACATATCGCCGGCGGCGATTGGGTGCAGGGTAGTCAGGTCGCGCGGCGCGCCGACAGCAGCGAAGTGCTCGCCAATCGCCTGCAATGTCGCATCCGGGCAGCCCAATCCGCTGGATGAACTGACCGAGACGACCGCCCGATCAGGAAGTAATGCGCCGACTTCATTAAGAGAGATGACTTTCGCTCGTGGCATTGTGTGCTCCAATTTTGAGATTTGAGTACTGCGTTATGAGTTGCCTGGTTCTGAACTCAAAACTCAGAACTCAGAACTTTATGTGCCTGTGCCGTTCTCGCCGCTTCCTGCACTGCCAGCCCGATCGCCAGCGAACGGATTCCATCGACGCCCGTGGCTGATGGCTGCCCCTCGCCACGTACCGCCTGGTTGAAATTGCGGACGGCGCGGACGTACAGGTTCTCGCGCTCGCCGAGGTGTATCTCTTCCACACTGCCGTCGCGCCGCAAGAAGACGCGCCCGTTCTCGGGCTCCTGCGTCATCACATGCTCGCCAATCAGCGAGCCGTCGGTGCCATGAACCTCCAGCCCAGTCAACGCGTGCTTGATCGTGAAAGCGTCGTGGAACTGCGCCAGCACCCCGCCCTCGAAGCGCATCACGCCCATCACCGCGTCCTCCAGTGTGCCGGCCGCCAGGCCCTGCTGCGCCGCCAGCGCCACGACCTCTGTCACCTCGTCGCCCAGCACAAAGCGCAGCGTATCGGCGTCGTGGACCGTAATGTCGAGGATGACGCCCGCGCCCGCTTCGGGTTTGCTCAGCCGCCAGCCCTGCAGGCGCGGCGGCAGATATACCGCATGAAAGACCCGCGCGGCCAGCGGCGTTCCAATCGCGCCCTCCGCGATCAGGCGCCGTAACGTCCGATGAGTCGCGGCGTTGCGCAAGTGGTGGTTGGTGCCCATCACCACACCGGCCGCCTGGCACGCAGCGACCATAGCGCGCGCGTCGTCCAGCGTCAGCGCCAACGGCTTCTCGCACAGCACATGCTTGCCGGCGCGCGCCGCCGCAAGCGTTTGGGAATAGTGCAGCTCATTGGTGGTGCTGATGTAAACGACATCCACACGCGAATCGCCGAGCATAGCGTCGAGCGTGTCATAGGCATGCGGGATGGCGTTCTCGGCGGCGTAGCGGCGGGCACGCTCGGCATCGCTGCTCATAATGGCCACGACATCGCTATCCGGCTGCGCGCGAATGGCCTCGATCATGCGCGAGCGAGCGATATCGCTCGCCCCAATCAGGCCCCATCCAAGAGGTCGAGAAGCGTTCATGGGTTACACTCCTTTTATCGACAACTGCATTGTGAGCTAAACATATTTCGTAGTGCGTAGTGCGTAGTTTGTGATGACGCCACTACAAAATACGCACTACGCGGTTCAGTTCTTTATGCAGCACTCAGTATCTCGAAGGGGTGACGGGGCGGATATTTCAGGAGACGGCTTACAACAGCCGAAATCACCCTCTCGCCCGTTCACTCTCTCGCCC
>DATFXE010000376.1:0-10352 GCA_035258585.1 Roseiflexaceae bacterium
TGCGGCGGGTGCGCTGCTGATCGTCGGCGGGGCGATACCGCCGTTGGCGCCAACGCCGAGCTTGATGCCGAGCCCACCGTTCGCGCTGATGCTGTTGCGGGTGATCTTGTTGCGCGCGCTGGCTGAATCCTTGATCAGAACTCCATCGTTCCCATTTGCCAGGATGGTGTTGCCGGCCAGTATCGTGTCGGTGGTGGCAGTGTTCATTGTCACGCCATAGGTGCCGTTGGTTTGGATGAGATTGCCGTTTTGCAGCGTGCCGATCGCGGTATTCACCGCCGTCTTGAGCTGGATTCCACTGGTATCGTTATCGGCGATGGTGTTGCCGACAATGACATTATTGCGGCCGGGCTGTTCCAGCGCGGGCACCGGCTTCGGGCCGCCCGGCGGGAAAGGTGTGAGTGCGCCGCCGACGATCGTGACCCCAGTGCCGTTCAGCCGAATAGCGTTGTTGCGCACCTGGTTGCCGCCGGTCTTGATATAGACGCCGCTCGACGTACTGCCGGCGACCAGGTTCTGCTCGATCGTGTTGCGGTCGGCGCGCTCGTAGAGATAGATGCCGTACTGTAAGTTGTTCTGGATGGTGTTGCTGATGACCGTATTACCAGTCGAAATGCCGTCGAAGGTATCGGTGACGTCGTAGGTGGCATTGATCCGCACGCCGCGGTTGTTGTCGTGCAGCGTGTTGTTGCGCACGGTGTTGTTCGAGGACTCGAAGATCGCCACGCCGTCGTCGTTGCCGTACACCAGGTTGTCGGCGATCGTGTTGTTGTCGCTGCCGCGATCCACCATGATCCCGTGGCTGGCGTTATTGTAGACCTGATTGTGGCTGATGACGTTCTGGGTGCAGCCGCGCGAGAAGATAATTCCATGCTTCCCGTTGTCGTGAACCTGGTTGTACGAGACCTGGAAGCCGGTCGAGCGGTCGTGCGGATCCAAGCCGTACAGCACATTGTGGTGAAACTGGCTGTTGGTCACCGTCAGGCCATAGGCCGCGAACGAGTACTGGCCGAAGAAGTTGTCGTGAATATTGCTGTTCTGGATCGTGCCGGTAGCGCCTGTCTCGGGCCGGCTCTCGGTCGCGCGCAGCCGCCATGCCATGCCGCTTGGCTCGCCATCGGCAAAGCCGAGATAGCCCACTTCGGCGCCAACGACATCCATGCGCCCGCCCTGCAGCGCGACCAGGTAGGCGCGCCCATCGGCGTAGTTGGTGTCGACCGCGCCGGCCGCCGCATCCCAGGAAGTCACTTTAACGTTTTGTAGTTTGAGATAGCCGCCGTCGGCAACGACTCGAACGAAGCTCGCCGCGCTGGCCAGCCGCAGCCAGGCAATGCTGGCGTCGGTCGCGTCGAGCCGCGCGGTGGCGCTGATCACCATATTGGCATTGAGGAGCCATGCACCGCCGCCCTGATCCTGAAGCAGCGTACTGTTGTTGAGCGCCGCGGCGACCTGCGGGATGGTGATCGGCGATTTTGGCGCGCCGGGGGCTGAAGGATAGGCCGCCAGGGCCGGGTCGGTGTAGTCCTCGCCAACATAAATGGTATTCGAGGCGGCATCATAGCGGACAGGCACGGCGGCCAGGCCCTGCGCGCGCGCGGCGTGTGCAGCCGGCAACATGGTCACAAAGGCAAACAAGAGTATCAGCGATGACAGCCATCCACCCCATGGGCGGGAAGTGCGGCGTTGTATGCCGGTCATGATATCCCTATCTCAATCAACAGTCAGCAGTCGGCAGGCGGCAGACGGTGTCAGCCTGCTGCTTACCGCCTCCTGCCGCCTGCCTACTGGGCAGCCTCAGTCACGCGGGCGGCTTTGCCATCCACCATTGCCACGGCGCGGGTCAACCATTTGTGCTCATTGATCGTGAAGAGGGCATATGCCTTGACAAGCGACATGTAATAGGTCACGCCGATGAAGATCGGCAGAATCAGCCAATCGGTCGGGCGGCGGCGCAAGTGCGGCCAGATCTTCAGCGCGCGGCTGAAGTGCCACCAGATCAGCAGCGCCAGCGCCAACCGCCAGTTGCCGACAAGGAGTGCCAGCGCCAGCACGATCGGGCCAAGCAACAGCGTAAACGGCGCGATCGTCTTGTCGATCAGCATGATCGCCAGGTAGGGGTAGCGCCAGACCCAGCCCTGCCACAGCGCGCGCAGGTCGCTGCGGAAACTGTTGCGGCTCCAGCGGATGCGCTGTTTGACAAAGCCCTTGAACCTGGGGTTGAACGTCGAGTAGACCCGCGCGTTGAGCTGGTTCCAGGTGCGGTAGCCGTTCTGCAGGATCAGCGATGTGTAGCGCTTGTCGTCGCCACTCATGCACGGCAGCCCGTTGAAGGTCTCGTTTAGAAATGGCTCGCGCAGGCTTTGAAGCAGCTGGCTGCGGTAGGCGGCGGTGCGGCCCGACAGGCAGCTGACCGCGCGGCCCCAACGCGTGGTGGCTGGCACCTCGTCGGAGTAGCGGATGTCGAGGTAGATATCGGCCAGCCGCTCCCACAGCGTCGGCGTGGTGCCGTCGCTGGGGTACATGTGCTGGCGCGTGCCAACTCCACCGATCGCCGGGTCGGCAAATGGCATCTTCAGCTTGGCCAATACGTCTGGTTCCCAGATCACGTCGCTATCCACCAGCACCACGATATCGGTAGAGGTCGCGTCGACGCCCGCGGCCAGTGCCGGGCGTTTGCCGGGTATATCGATCGGCAGCACGTCCACGCCGGGGTAGCTGCGCGCGATCTCCATGCAGCGTGTGTCCGTCACGTCCACCACCGCGATGATCCGATCGGGCTTGTTGGCGCTCCACGAGTCGAGCGCGCGGCGGAACAGCACCGGGTCCTCGTTGTAGACGGGTGTGACGATCGTGGCCGTGGTGTCGTAGTCGTTCACGATTGGGCGATAGAAGAGCGCCGGGATGCGCTTCGCCAGCCACATCAGCCAGCGGAACAGCCCCAAAATACCGATCGGGATCAACAGCGCGGTATTCGTCAGTAGGGCCAGCAGACTATTCCAGAGATGAAGCATCGCAATTCTTCCTCTTACTACACGCTAGGCGCCAGCGACCGAGCCCAGGCTGGCTCGCTTCCCGGCAACTCTGCCGCGCAGGTTAGATACAACTGGAATCCACGATAACTAGAGCACGATCGCGGGCGTGCCGCCTAGCTCGAGTGTGAGATTCTCGATCGTGGCCGGATCGTGCTGCCGCGCGGCGGCGCGCACCTCGTCAACTTTGTCGGCCGAAGGCGCGGCCGGCACGCTGGCTTGTAGGCTGCGATTGACCTCGATCGTCGCCTCCAGTATCAGGTGCTCCATGCCGAGCCCGCGCACAAACTGCAAGAAGGCCACAGTATCCTTGGGCAGGCAGGCGCCGCCATACGGCACCCCGCCGCGTGTGCCGTAGAGCGGGTTCCACATGCTCTCGGCGCTGCGCGCCACCGCCGCGCCCACGAGGTTGCTATCGATCCCCAGCCGCTCGCAGATCGCGTGGACCTCGTTGAAATAGCTGATCTTGAGCGCGTTGTAGACGTTGTTGACATACTTGATCATCTCGGCCTCGGTCGGCGTGCAGCGCACGATCAGGGCGCCGAACGGCGCGTAGAGCTGATCGAGGATCTCGGCCGTGTGGCTGTCGCTGGTCCCCAGCACCGTCACCCACGGCCTCGCGAAGTCCTGCTCGCTGCTGACGGCGCGTAAAAATTCGGGGTTCATGGCCACGCCGAAATCGACGCCGGCGCGCTTGCCCGAGGCGCGCTCCAGGATCGGCGTAATGCGCTGCTGGGTGGTGGTGGGCGGCACGGTGCTGCGCACCACCACCGGCATGAAGTGCTCGATCTGCGCCAGCCCGCGCCCGACATCGAGTGCGGCGGCTTCGATGTAGTCCAGTACGATCTGGTCGTTGACGCTGGGTGTCGAGACCGCCAGCATGACCACGTCGACTGCCGGCCAATCCACTTCAGATGCTATGCACGCATCGAGTCCGCTGGCTCGGAGTCGTTCGATCGCCTGCGGATTGATATCGACGTAGCGGACCCGGTGGCCCTTCTTGGCGAAACCCTTGCCAGTTGCCTGGCCAACGACACCCGCGCCAACGATCACCATACGTGCCATGTCTTTCCTCCTTCTCAGCAAGCCTTTCCATGAGACACACACAGGTGGAAAACACTGCGTGTACACTTTTTACGGATGTCCCGTCTGGGGAGGCGGGACAGGCGGCGAAGCCGCCCCCTACCAACCACCAATTGTTAAAAGTGCAAGGATAGGTATAGACAACGACAGCGCCGGGCGTATCTTCGGCCGGCGATGGCGTATGCGTTTGTGTTATGGGCCGGTGAAGAACGGACGCTGAATCGTGCAGCTAACAATAGTAAACTGGTTTTCTCGGCGGCTCTGGGAGGGATGCAGTGGAGAGGCGAGAGCAGCCGCGGTAGAAATAGGATAGTCGAGTCGCTCGACACCCGGGTGAGAACCGCTTTACGCGTCGTTTAATCAGATCATAATCCTCTTGCAGGCCGCCCGGAAAGCCTTCAAGCGAAGCGATTAGACTGTTACAGCACATGCTCAAGAGGTCCTCGCAATCTTATAGCCTTTTGATTACGCTTTTATGATGCTCGCCGACATAAATAATGACAAAAAATTTATCTAGCAATACTTTTTTCAAAAGAGAGAGTTAATTTTTCGAGCGAGCTACAACGACATGTATTATGTGGCATTGATCGACGGAACAGGCAGGTCAAAGATGATTTTTTCAATGGAGCGCTCTCTAACGCCATTTCATGGGCACTGCTTTCATTGCCAGGTGCGTCCCAAACACACGCCTGGCCCATCCAGAACAGGCATTCTTGCTCAAAGGTCCTGATCTACCCGCGCTGTGAAATAATACCGTGGTACGCCGAACCGGAAATAACGTACAGTTTTAGGGCTTCTGCCTATACCATAGTGTATTGAGATGAATATGATTTCATAAACCGACATACGGAGTCATTTGAGGTAAAAACGAGACCACAAGAGCAACTTCTGTGCCAGGAAGAAAGATAAAACAGGCTTAACATGCCACTTTTCCGCAGACGATCGTTTTTACCAGTATTTAACTATTTTGGGCTTTTTTCGCATATGACAAGGTTTCAGAAAGATAGTTTTGCTGTACAGTCGGCTACTAAGGGCGGGGCGCAGCCCCGCCCCAAACCCCACTCCTCACGCTCACAAGGGTAGGTAAGGAAGGGCGCAGCCCTTTCTGATGCCTTTTCTGGTCGTACTGGTGGCAAAGCCGCCAGTACGACCAGAAAAACCTGATCTGGGGCGGCCGGGTACCCTCTGGGTGTGGGCACCTGGCCGCCCCAAGCCCCACTTGGATAGAACCATACCTACCGTTGTGAGCACTCCTCGCGGTTGTGGAAGCCTGTGAAGGTGTGGGAAGGGTGACCCGTCGGGTGAGCATCGCGGTGACTGCAACAAATCGTGCCAGCATAACGTCACAGCCGCAAGTAATGAAAATGCACGGCGATCAGGCCGCCGGTCATGAATTGAGGAGCACTTCTATGTACAACCCAACCCAGCGGCTCATGCGCAGCCGCACCGACAAAATTATCGCTGGCGTGGCAGGCGGCATCGGGCAGTATTTGGCGATCGACCCAGTGATCGTGCGGCTAGCATTCGTGGCGCTGTGTTTCACTGGTGTCGGCGTGTTGCTCTACCCGGTATTGTGGCTGATCATGCCTGTGGAAGGTGGCCAGCGCGCCACTCCGGATCAGGTTCTTGACGAGATGCGTCAGCAGGCAGTGCAGGTCGGCGACGAGGTGCGCGAGGTGTTCGTGTCGCAGCGCCAGCCGCGCTACGACCCGATGACCGGCGATCCGGTCGATCCCGAAGCCGAGATCCCGATCAACAATGTCGGCGGGGGCGCTCCGGTGGATACGCAGGCGCGCCGCAACCGGCTGCTGGGCTTTATCCTTCTGGGGGTCGGCGCGTTCATTCTGCTGAGCATGATCCCTGGCTTCGGCAAGCTGGTCATCCCAGCACTGCTGATCGGGGCCGGCATCATGATCCTGCGCAGGCAGAGCTAGTGGCTCACCCCACCCAGATAGATGATACTGCTGGCTTACTCAGATGGGAGGTTTGGAGGGCAAAGCCCTCCAAGAAGCATTTGGTTTTGCACCTGGTTCGGGCGGCAAAGCCGCCCGAACCAGGTGCAAAAAAGAAACGTCTCGGGGGCCTGCGGCCCCCGCACCCCCACCTAGCGAGTTTGCCAGCAGTATCATAGATACGTTTAGCGTCAAGATGAATAAATAGTGAGATGCGAGTAACCTGGGCGTAATCTCATTCCCTTCTCAAGCGCACGTAAAACGAGTATCCTAGAAGTCGCACACGAGGGGGAGCAGCGACCAAATTCATCCCACGTTGTACTTGCACACAGACGCACAACTGGCATTCTTCCATGTTGCAGCAATCGCCTCGCCTGAGCCTTCGACATTGCATCCCGCGAGGCCTGCTCCTCCTTTTGCCCGCGCCAACGACCTGCTCCTACACTGAGATGGTGTGCAGGCACAAGGCCACGAAGTTCGCTTCGTGGCCTTGTGTTCTCTGAGTAGATTAGTACTACAACGAGACTTTACTTCCGAATGGGGGTTCGGGGGCCAGAGGCCCCGAACCCCCAGCGTGGATGGAATCCGGAGGGCTTCGCCCTCCAGACCTCCTAACTCTCGTTGTAATGTTAGAACTTGTGCAAAGTGGAAGCTGCTTTATTTACCTTTGCCAAGCTCGGCCGAGCGCCGATAGGCCGCCCAGATCGCGTCGGAGAGCACGGTGCGCAGGCCGCCGCGCTCCAGCTCGTACAGCGCCGCCGCAGTGGTGCCGCCCGGCGAAGTCACGCCGTTGCGTAGCTCGGCGGCGTGTCGGCCGCTCTGCATGGCATAGCGCACTGAGCCAAGCATGGTTTGATGCACCAGCTCTTCGGCCATGTAGCGCGGCAAGCCGAGGTGTACGCCCGCGTCGATCATGGCCTCCAGCACCATAAAGACATACGCGGGGCCGGTGCCGTTGAGCGCCGTGGCCATGTCCAGGTAGTTCTCGTCGTCCACGTATAACTCGCGGCCGAACGAACCAAGGATGGTGCGCGCCCAGCCGCGCTGGATCTCGCTCACCGTCTCTGCCGCGGTCCAGACGGTCATCCCCTCGCCGATCTGGGCCGGGGTGTTCGGCATCGAGCGAACGATCGCGCTATGGCCCAGGCCCTCCACGAAGTGGCGGATCGGCGCGCCGGCGACGATCGAGATCACCAACTCGCCATCCTTCAGCGCCCCGCGCAGCTCCGGCAGCACCTTCGGCAGCGTCTGCGGCTTGACGGAGAAGATCGCCACCTGCGCCCAATGCGCCGCCTCGATATTATCTTCGGTGGCCCGCACGCCATAGCGCTGCTCGATCTCGGCGCGGCGGCCCTCGCGCGGCTCGGTTGCGACGATCTGCTCGGGCGCGACCAGCTCCTGCTTCAACAGCCCGCCGATCATCGCCTCGCCCATCACTCCCGCGCCGATCACCGCAATGCGTAGGTCTCGTATCATCTTTGTCCTCAGCTTACCACTCGGCAGTAGGCAGTAAGCAGTCGGCAGTATCGATGAAGATCATTGAGCCACAATGATGACTGCTAACCGCCGACTGCACACTGCTTATTGCTCCTCGTAGCCCTCGGTTCCGGGCACGGCAAACCCGGAGCACAGCGCGCGGACCTCCTCGGCCACGCGGGCGTGGGTGGCCGCGTCGTCGATGTGGGTGATCACCTGGTCGATCAGGCTGGCGATCCGCTCCATCTCGGCCACGCCCATACCACGGGTGGTGATTGCGGGCGTGCCGATCCGAATCCCGCTGGTGATCAGCGGCGGCTTGTCGTCGAACGGCACGGCGTTCTTGTTCAGCGTGATCGCGGCCTGGTCGAGCGCGGCCTGGGCGGCCTTGCCGGTCACGCCTTTATTGCGCAGATCGACCAGCATCAGGTGGTTGTCGGTGCCGCCGGAGAAGATATGGTAGTCGCGCGCGATCAGCGCATCGGCCAGCGCCTGGGCATTGCGGATGATCTGGGCGGCATAGTCGGCGAATGATGGCTGCAAGTTTTCGGCGAAACCGACCGCTTTGGCGGCGATCACATGCATCAGCGGGCCGCCCTGGACGCCAGGAACCACCATCCTATCCAGCAGCTCGGACATCAGCAGCGTGCGCCCGCTCTTGGCGGCCTTCTGGCCAAACGGGTTCTCGACATCCTGGCCCATCAGCACCAGGCCGCCGCGCGGGCCGCGCAGCGTCTTGTGTGTGGTCGAAGTCACGACATGTGCATGCGCCAGGGGGCTGGGCAGCAGGCCCGTGGCGATCAGGCCGGCCGGGTGGGCGATGTCGGCGAACAGAAACGCCCCGACCGCGTCGGCGATCTGGCGGAAGCGCGCGAAGTCGATCGGCCGCGAGTAGGCGCTGGCGCCGACGGTGATCATCTTGGGCTTTTCACGTCGCGCGACCGCTTCGACCTGATCGTAGTCGATCAGCTCGGTCTTCGGGTCGACGCCGTAGGCTACGAAGTGGTACAGCTGGCCGGAAAAATTGACCGGTGAGCCGTGCGTCAGGTGGCCGCCGTGCGAGAGATCCATGCCCAGCACGGTATCGCCCGGCTTGAGGAAGGTGAAGTAGACCGCCATGTTGGCCTGGGTGCCGGAATGCGGCTGGACATTGGCATAGACAGCGCCGAACAGCTCCTTAGCACGATCGCGCGCCAGGTTCTCGACTTGATCGACATACTCGCAGCCGCCGTAGTAGCGGTTGCCGGGGTAGCCCTCGGCATACTTATTCGTCAGCACCGAGCCTTGGGCTTCCAACACGGCCCGGCTGACATAGTTCTCGCTGGCGATTAGCTCCAGGCCATCGCGCTGGCGGCGCGCCTCGCCGGCCAGGATGCGCGCGACATCCGGATCGCTGCGCCAGAGCGTCTCAAGCACCGACATTCTGTCCTCCACGTGTTCCTTATCAGCTGTCAGTGGTCGTAGCGACGAGGCGTGCCGTACGACAACTGACGACTCCAGGCCGCTATTATACCGCATGGCGCTTGTACTGAAGATCGGCCGGATATAGCGCAACAGCGCTGGAAGCCCGATCGGCTTACTCCAGCGCTGCTGCCAGGGATATGTGTACGAGCGAGGGATGGGCCTGCTATGTACTATCTCCCGCTCGCATATAGGTTTAGCGTAGGCCGATGTTTGCGTAGTAGGTTTGCCCATCATCGAGCCTGACGCCGACTCGCCAGTAGGAGCCAGCCTGGTTCGTCGCCGTGTTCCAGTTGTAAATGTACTGGTTGTCGGGGCTACCACTCGAGCGATAGGTGCTGGAGCTATCGGCCGGAGCGCTGTAGGCGCTCTCGTTGAGAGCGGCCGTTGTGCTGCTGCCCTTGGCTGGAACCTCCCAGATCGGCAGGCTATTGGCCTGGACGACCGTGCCGTCAGCCCTCTTGAGCTGGAACTTCGCGGGAATGGTGCTGCCGCCCTTGAAGATGCTCGTGCTTGTGCCGACCTGGTGTGCCGTGTCGTTGATCGGCTGCAGGAAGCCGTCGAAACGGTAGATCACCCGGTAAGTTATGCTTTGGGTGGTCTTGTTTCCGGCCTTGTCGGTCGCCGTTGCCGTGTAGGTGAAGCTGCCGACGCCGTTGGCCGTGCCGCCGCTCAGCGTGCCGCTGCACGAGGCAGGGCCGGAGAGGCTGTCGTTGGCTGTGCATGACGCCGCTGGAACTTGCCCAAGAGTGTAGACAGCGCCGTCTGCAACGCCGTTGAACGAGATCGTCGGCGCGGTCGTATCGATATTGATATTCAGCGTGACCGACTGCGTGTTGCCGGCGTTGTCCACCGCTGTGCCGGTGACCGATCCGCTAGTCGATACCGTCTGCGGATCAGCGCAACTCGCAATGCCCGAGAGCACGTCGGCGCAACTGAAGGTCACTGTCACCGGACCGTTGTACCAGCCGTTGGCGTTAGCCACTCGATCAGCGCTGGCGCTGATCGTCGGCTTGGTCAGATCGATAAGGATCTGCACGCTCTTGGTGGCTTCAACATTGCCTGCTTTGTCCGCGCTTGCATAGTAGAGGGTATGGACGCCCTCTGCACTGATGGTGACGCTCGTGCCGACCTGCCAGCTGCCGCCATCCAGCTTGTACTGCGTGGCGTCGACACCCGACAGGTTATCCTTAGCCGTCAGGTTGACCGTAACCGGCCCCTTGTTCCAGCCGGATTGAGCATTGTTGCTGGTTTCAGGAGCGGTGCGGTCGATCTTGATGCCGCTCACCGCGCCGCTGCCGCTGTTGCCGGCCAGGTCGCTGACCGAAGCGCTGGCGCCGAGGTTGCCGCC
>DATFXE010000377.1:0-3065 GCA_035258585.1 Roseiflexaceae bacterium
CCGCTGTTTGGGATCCTCAGGTCGTTCAAGTGCTCCGCCCAACCGTCATACTCCTCGAACGTCGGCGTCCGGAAGGCGACGTGGTGTACCCCGCCCGCGCCGCCTTGGGCGGCCGGCAGATTTGGCTGCTCGGCGACGTGCAGCTCGGCGGATGGGCCCCCCGCCCCCATCTCGTAGACATGCACCGTGTGCTTCGGGTTGTCCGGGTGCGGGTACTCGCGCACCTGGCGCATGTTGAGCGCATGCTGGAGGATGGTATCAGTCGGCTTCAGGTTCGGCACGCTGAGCACGATCGGGCCTAGCCCGCGCACCTGGTAGGCTGCCGGCACCGGGCTGCGCTCCCACGGATACGCTTCGCCCACGCCGCCATCGTCGATCAGCGCCAGGCGCTGCCCCTCGTGGTCCTCGAGGTCGAGCGTCAGGCGGCCGTCGCGCTCCACGATCTCGCCGACGGTTACGCCGCGCTCGCGCAGCTGCTGCGCCCACCACTCCAGCGCCTCGCCCCCCGCGACGCGCAGGTGCGTGCGTGTGATCGATCGTGTTCCGCGACGCTCGCGCGGCACCGGCCAATCGAAGAACGTCAGATCGGTGCCGGGGCTGCCCTTCGCATCCGCGTAGAACAGGTGATACGCGCTCACGTCGTCCTGGTTCACGCTGCGCTTGACCAGGCGCATTCCAAGCGTCTGCGTGTAGAAGCGATGATTCTCGCGTATCTGCGCCGAGACCGCCGTCAAATGATGTATGCCAGTCAGGTTCATTATTTTCTCCTTATTTGGTTATGATGCTTCCTTCGCACGGTCGTGCAGCCATGCCTTGGCCGCCTGCACTTCGGCCTGGGTGAGCGTATGGCCGCCCGGCTGCCAGCGCAGATCGACATCCGCGCCGGCCTCGCGCAGCAGCTGTGCCAGTCGCTCGGTCTGCGGCGCAGGGATCATGGTGTCGGATCGCCCCGCGCCCATGAACACCGGCACGTCGTCCAGGTCCGGCAGCTTCTCAGGTATGAGCGGCACCATCGCGTGGAACAGCACCGCGCCCGCCAGCGTCTCTGGGTGCAGCAGCAGCAGGCTCGCAGCGATATTCGCGCCGTTGGAGTAGCCGACCGCGATCACCCGCCGCGGATCGAACTGGTATGCTTCGCTCGCGGCCGCGACGAACGCGGCCAGGTCGTGCGTCCGCTGGCGCAGGTCGTCCAGGTCGAACACGCCCTCCGCCAGCCGGCGAAAGAAGCGCGGCATGCCGTTCTCCAGCACCTGGCCGCGCGGGCTGAGCAGCGCCGCACCTGGATACAGCGCCCGCCCTAGGTCGAGCAGATCGTATTCATTGCCGCCGGTGCCGTGTAGCAGCAGCAGCGTCGGCGCGTCGTCGGCGCGGGCCGGTACGAACTGGTGCTCAAAGCTAAGCGTCGGTTGTTTCATGTCTCCTACTTTCTCTTTCAAGTTTAACACTAAACTGTCTCGCCAAAAAAAGCTACGACGGAATGCTATGATCGAGCTTACGCAGCAGCCGCAGCAGCTCATGCTGCTCGTCGGCCGATAGTGGCGACAGCAGGTCGGCAATCAGCGCTTCTTGTTGCGGTACCACGATTTCGTAAATAGCTTTTCCCCGATCGGTCAACGAGAGACAATTGGTGCGGCCCTCCTGGCGCCGCGTGATCAGGCCATCCTGCTCCATCTTGCCGAGCAGCTGCGAGATATTGCCCTTGGTCACAAGCAGCGCATCCGCCAGCTGCTGCTGGGTCATCCCGCTGGCCGCCCCGACCTGCGCCAGCACGTCGAAGTGTGCGGTGTTCAGCTTGTGTGCGCGAAAGAACCGCTCCGATCGCGCGTCGATCTTCTGGAACACCCGCGCCAGCCGCAGCCATGCGAGCACGGCGGGCTGCCGCAAACCGGATCGTTGGATGTCAACTGTTCGTTTCATAGCAATAGTTTAGCACTAAACTATTTACTTGTCAAGACGGTCTTCTGCCGACAACCACACATCGGCCCATCTGTTATCAAATCTTGATAGATTGTCTCTTTTTAAGCGGTACTGCGCAAGTCCCCTTTTTAAGGGTGGATCATTGGAGATTTTGATATAAGTGATACTGCTGGCTTACTCAGATGGGAGGTTTGGAGGGCAAAGCCCTCCAAGATGCATTTGGTTTTGGGGGTGGTTCGGGCGGCATTGCCGCCCGAACCAGGCGCAAAAAAGAAACGTCTCGGGGGCCAGCGGCCCCCGCACCCCCACCTGGCGAGTTTGCCAGCAGTATCATAAGTCATGTGATATGATGGGGCTAGGCAATCGGCATATCTATGCCAGACCAAGTTTCGCCGAATTAGCAAGAAGTGAGGTGCGCGATGATCCAACCAGGCACATCTGTCGAGGAGCTGGACACGCCCAGTATGCTGGTCGATCTGGATCGCCTGGAGGCCAACATCCTGCGCTGGCAGGCCCGCGCCAGCGCCGCCGGCGCCGCGCTGCGTCCACACATCAAGACCCATAAGATCCCGGCGATCGCGCAGATGCAGCTGGCCGCTGGCGCGGTCGGCATCACCGCCGCCAAGCTGGCCGAGGCCGAGGTCTTCGCCGCCCACGGCTGCCGCGATATCTTCGTGGCTTACCCGATCGTCGGACCGGCCAAGTGGCGCCGCGCCGCCGCGCTGGCCGGCAAGTGCACCTTGACGGTCGGGGTCGACAGCGCGGTGGGCGCGCGCGGGCTGAGCGCTGCGGCACAGGCCGCCGGCACGACCATCCGGGTGCGCGTTGAGATTGACAGCGGGCTGCACCGCGCCGGGGTCGCGCCCGCTCAGGCCGCCTCGCTGTGCCAGACGGTGCTGGACCTGCCGGGGCTGGAGCTCGATGGGATCTACACGTTTCGCGGCGCCGGCTTTCCTTCCGCGGGCGGGCGTCCGGCGGCCGAGCTGGGCCGCGAGGAGGGCCAGCTGATGGCCGGGCTGGCCGAGGAGCTGCGCGGCGCCGGCATCCCCATCCGCGCCGTCAGCGTCGGCTCCACGCCGACATCCGAGTCGGCGGCGCGCGTCCCGGGCGTGACCGAGGTGCGGCCGGGCACGTATATCTTCGGCGAT
>DATFXE010000378.1:0-3040 GCA_035258585.1 Roseiflexaceae bacterium
GCCGGCCCGGCTCACGCGCGAAATGGCGGCGCTGGTGCTGGCCGGAGCGGCGCTGGATACACTGGCCTTTGTGGCCTTTAACCTTGGCCTTGCCAGCGCCTACACCTCGATCGTCACGGCGCTGGCCTCGCTCTTCAGCGCGGTGACTGTGCTGCTGGCCTGGGCGATCCTGCGCGAGCGGTTGGCGCCGGCCCAGTGGGCCGGGGTGGTTGTCATTCTGGCCGGGGTGCTATTAGTCAGTTTATGAGTTTCAGGTTAAGGTTTCGCGTGACTGCGATGAGCTTTCCAATTGGGGAGGTGCGGAGGGATCGAAGGCTCCTCCGCACTCCCACCCCAAACTGTAAAGTTCGTAAGAACCCGTCTAACCTTCTAACCTATTGCGAGGGGGTTCCATGGAGATCAAGGAGTCGGTCCAGAAGCAGTTTGCCCCGGTGGCGGCCAACTACGCCACCAGCGCGGTGCATGCCGGCGGCCCAGACCTGACGGCGATGCTGGCCACGGCCGACCTGCGCGCCGATCAGCGCGCGCTCGACGCCGGCTGCGGCGCCGGGCACACGGCGCTGGCGTTCGCGCCGCACCTGGCCGAGGTAGTGGCGCTGGATCTCACCGAGGCGATGCTGGCGCAGGGCCGCAAGCTGGCGCGCGACCGCGGCATCGCCAACATCACGTTTCAGCGCGGCGATGTCGAGCAACTGCCCTTCCCCGACGGCTCGTTCGATCTCGTCACCTCGCGTTACAGCGCGCATCACTACCCGCACCCACAGGTCGCGCTGGCCGAGTTCGCGCGTGTACTCAAGCCCGGCGGCGTCTTTCTACTTGTGGATGTAGTAGCCCCCGACCCGCCGGCACAGGACACTTTCCTCAACGCAATCGAGCTGCTGCGCGACCCCTCGCATGTGCGCGACCATCGGGTAGAAGAGTGGCAACGCATGATCGAAGCGGCGGGATTCGCCGCCGAGGCGCTGCAAACCTGGCCGCTACGGCTGGAGTTCGAGTCGTGGGTGGCGCGCACGAACACACCGTTTCTGGCGATCACACAGATCCGTGCGCTAATCGACGGCGCGACCCGCGATGTCCGCGCCGCGCTGGCGATCGAGCAGGGCTACTCCTTCAGCGTGCCGACGGCGCTGCTGCGCGGGCGGCTGGCCTGATCGCGAAGAGCGCTAAGGCTGGTTCCGCTGCTCCCATTCCTCCGGCAACATCGAGAACACATACGTGTCACGCCGCCGGCCCTCGACATCCAAAGCGTCCGAGCGCAGCGTCCCTTCCAGTATCATCCCATTCTTCTGGGCGACGCGGGCACTGGCGATATTGCGCGTATCGCAGTGCCAGGAGAGCCGCTCCCAGTTCCATTCTTCGAAGCCCCACTTCAGCATCACGCGCAGGGCGCGCGTGCCCAGGCCCTGCCCGGCGTAGCTGCCTCTGATCCACATGCCGATCTCGGCGCTGCGCAACGTGAGCGGCGTGCCGCGCAGGTGGAAGCCGGTGCCGCCGGCCAACTGCTCGCCGACCCAGATACCCAGCACGAAATCCTCATTCAGCAGGTAATGCGCGGCAAAGCGTCGGCAGCGCGCCTCGGCCGCCTCCACGCTGTCCTCCCGCGTGGCCCAGGGCATCCACGGCCGCAGGTGCTCGTACGAGGATGTGGTGGCGATACGCAGCTCCGGCCCATCGCCCGGCCGGTAGGCACGGATGGTGATGCCATCCCTGGTGATTGATTCCGGCGCGATAAACAGGGAAGCGTCCATTGGCGTTCCGTCCTTCCAGGTGTGCAAGAGAAAGTATCCCTGGTTCAGCATTTTATCAGGTAAATCAAGCGCCGGAACACGTTTATTGAGCGAAGGCCGCCGCTGGTAGTACGCCTGGAGCATCGGCAGAGTATTCGCCGGACGATCCGCGAATTTAGCGAATACACGCGAATATATTTGCCTCATTCGCGCAGATTAGCGTCATTCGCGGATTCTCTACCGACGTTCTAGAGTGGACCATTGTGCGTTGGTCATGATATTGTAAGGTTGCCGGATTGAGGTTGTGGTATCATGCAACCATGCGGCTGTAGCCGAATTGCAGCGAGTCCATGCCAGCCCGTTGCGCTGACATCCGCGATCGTACGGCCTCCCGTCGCGCCGTGCCGCCGCGCACAGGACGCTACACAAGGACGAACGCTGTGACTGCGCTCCCCAGCAATGGCGGCCGGGCCGCCCATCTCCGCGGCCACCTGGCGCCCGAGCTTTACGCGCGGCTGATCGGCACTGGCGCGCTGCCCGAAGATGTCGTGGCTGGCGAGCGAGCGCGCCTGCGGGCCGAACTAGGCGCGATCGCCACCTATATCCCCTCAACGCTCGTCCGCGAGCAACTGGCCGATCCGGCGCCAGGCCGCGTGCGCGGCGCCTACTGGGATGGCTCCGTGCTGTTTGCCGATCTCTCCGGCTTCACCGCGCTCTCGGGCACGCTCAGCGCGCTCGGCAAGCAGGGCGCCGAAGAGGTCTCGGCGATCATCAACAACTTGTTTGGCGCGCTGGTGGAGGAGATCCACCGCTACCGCGGCGGGCTGCTAAAGTTCGGCGGCGATGCGATCACTGCTTTTTTCGATTCGGCCATCCTGGGGGAGCGCCACGCCATCCTGGCCAGCCGCGCCGCCCTCTCCATGCAGGAGCGCATGGCCGAGTTCGCTGCGCTCCAGACGCGCGCCGGCACCTTCACACTGCGCCTGCGGATCGGTGTCCATAGCGGCAAGGTCTTCGCCGCCCAGGTGGGCGATAGCGAGCATATCGAGCTGGTTGTTACCGGCCGCAACATCAATCGCGTCGCGCTGGCGCAGGAGATCGCCGAGCCCGGCGAAGTGGTGATCTCGGGCGCCACCAGCGCGCTGCTGCCTGAGGCGCGCGTCGAGCCGCGCCAGTCGGGCTTCCTGCTGCTAAACTCCATGCCCCCGATCGATGCGCCGCCGGCCGCCAGCCGCTGGGAATGGGGCGACCAGCGCGGCGGCCTGGACGAGCTCGTCGGCCTGGCCGAGCGGCTCGACGCGCTGCGGCCCTAC
>DATFXE010000379.1:0-4700 GCA_035258585.1 Roseiflexaceae bacterium
CGCTCTCCGTCAAAAAAGAGTCGAGCGTGATCTCGGGGTACTGCAAAGTGTGTGGGACGAGCGGCTCGTAGCTCTTGAACCAGGGCTGGTCCATACTGGTGCTCCTTTGCTTTGTTATGATGACAGCAGGGCGCTCGATCGAAGGTTCACCGCACACGGCCATGATAGATGATGGACGATCGACGATCGACGACGCAAGAAATCGTCTATCATCTATCGTCCACCGTCACAAAGTCCGCTACTTCGGCCGGAGGCGTGCTATATGTCCTCTTTCAGCCAGCCGCGCTCGCGCGCGATGAATTTGATCGTCGCGTCGTCGGGCGGGTAGAGCCCGGCAGCCTGGTAGGCATAGGCAAGCAGCGCGGCCCCGCCGATAATGCCCAGGCCAAGGCCGATCAAAAACGTTACGGCACCAATAACATTACGCATCGTGCAGACTCCTCAGTATGCTTGACCAAGTGCGGGTTGGAATCTCAAGTGTGCGTATGATACCGCAGAGCAGCAGGTGGAGTCAACCTTCAATCGGCCTGTGATGCGCTGGCGGGCGGCGAGGCGCTCAGCGAGCCGCTCAATACCACTTTGTCGCTGGGCTGTTTGGCGCCGCCGGCCACTTCGATCGTGACCATCACCCGAGCGTATTGGTCTACTGGCGCCGCCGCCTCGATCCACTGTACGGCCCTGTCGTCGTTGGTCATGTCAAATGTCACGGAAGGCACCCACTCGCCCGCCCTAGACAGCCAGAACTGGTAGATCTTGCCCGGCTCGATCCGCGGCATGCCTTCGACCACCAGCACCGCCTGGTTGTTGCTCGGCTGCATATACATCGTCGCGCGGGCGTGCTGGTCAGGTCCACCCAGTATGCGGTGGATCGTCTCTGGCGCGGCGATAAACACCATGACCTGCTGATCGATTGCGATCTGCGTTTGCATGCCCGCGAGCGCCTGCTCCTCGAGTTGGCGCTGGGCGCTGATCTGAGCGATCGTCGTCTGGTCTGTGCTGTGCTGCTGGCTGAGCTGGATGATCGACTGCTGGCTGTTGGTCAGCTCGCCGCCGATCGTGGCCATGCGGCTATTGGTGTTGTAGAGCATATAGCCAAAGACGAGCCAGAGCGCCAGTGCGCCGCTCATGACTGCCGGCATCCAGCGCGGCGCGGTGTTGGCCGGCGATCGAGCCTGGGTTGTGACAGTATCGATCTGAGACGCGGCAATGCGCGCGAGCAGCTGTCGCTTGACATACGGCGGAGGCTGGCGAGGCGCACTGGCATACGGCAGCGCGCTCAACAGCTCCTGAAAGGTCTCGATTTCCGCGCGGCAGGCCGGGCACTGGGCGACATGCGCGCTGACCAGACGCGCCTCGTCGATATCCAAGGTGCCAAGCACAAATGCGGGTATTGAGTCCTGTGGATGGTCGTTCGTCAACATCGTCAGTCAGTTATATCTTCGACACCTATGTTCTGCGCCCGCAAGATATCACGTAGCTTGCGCATCCCCAGGCGAATGCGTGTTTTGATGGTTCCGATCGGGCTTTGCAGACGCTCAGCGATCTCGCTCTGCGAAAGCCCGCCGAAGTAAGCTAACTCGATCGCTTCGCGCTGCTCGGCGGTAATCTGTTGAAGCGCCGCGGCGATCAGCCTGCCGCGCTCGTTTTCCAGCGCTTCTGCCTCGACATCCATTCGGCTGTCCTCCAGGTCACGCAGCACCGCTGTTTCGTCAGTATCATAGACTGGGCGCGGCCTGCTGCGCTGGCGGCGCAGCTCGTCCACGCTCAGATTGTGCGCGATCCCAAAGATCCATGCAGCGACCTGCCCACGACCAGGTTGGAACGTGCCGCTGCGCCGCCAGACGCGCCAGAAGGTCTCCTGAACCACATCCTCGGCAAGATCGGCTTCGCCCAATATGCGCAGCGCCACGCCATATACGACGCGCGAATAGCGCTGGTACAGTGCATCGAGCGCGCCGCTGTCGCCATCGGCGACTCGCGCCAGGAGCGCCTGGTCGTCGAGCGCAGCCATGCCATCTGCCGGTGGGGCCGCTGTCACAGAGTGGCTCCGATGCGCTGTTCACACATAACTAGATACGCAATCGTTTCTGGAATGGATGCTGCGGTCGGGGGGATAACTGTGCTGTGATTGGCTGTACTCATGCCAACCTATGATACTGCTGGCAAACTCGCCAGCTGGGGGTGCGGGGGCCGCAGGCCCCCGAAAAATTTCTCTTTTGCTTCTCATGCGGGCGGCAAAGCCGCCCGCACCACCCGCAAAACAAAAGCTTCTTGCAGGGCAAAGCCCTCCAAACCTCCATCTGAGTAAGCCAACAATATCACCTATGCTCTTGGAGGTAACATAGTGCGTAGTACATATGACGTTGTTATCTACGTACTACGCACTATGTTTGAATTCAACTTGGTATTAGTTCCCACCACCCCCAGATCGCTGAGAAACACGAATGAAATAGTCGGAATGCCGACTGCCAACTGCTAACTGCTGACTATTTGATATCAGCATATACCGCAGCGGATGGCGGGGCATTATAGCATAGGACTCGGCGCGCCTGTTTCGCGGTACAATATCCTAGATAGCTCCCAGACATCTTCAAAATCGCTTCACAATCATGCTCTATGCTATGCGTGTCGTTAAGTGATACGACCTACGCACACCGAATCTCTCACTTGCGTAAGTCCTACTGACAGAACGGCATGACATAGACGGATGAGGAGGAAAGCTATCATGGAAGGTAATGGAAGCCGCAGGCTGGGATGGATCGCGATCGCGCTGGGCGTGCTGGCGCTGTTCGTTGCACTCAGCGGGCGTATGCACTCGGGCTGGGCGCGCCACGATCAATGGCGCGGCCCATACGGGCCGCCGGCCTATCAGGCCGGGCCACAGGGCCAGTTCGATCCGCGCGGCCAGTTTGATCCGCGTGGGCAGTTTGGCCCTAGCGATCAGGCCGGGCCACAAGGCCAGTTCGATCCGCGTGGGCAGTTTGGCCCTAGCGATCAGGCCGGGCCACAGGGCCAGTTCGATCCGCGCGGCCAGTTCGATCCGCGTGGGCAGTTTGGCCCGCGCGAGCAGGTCGAAGGTTGGAGGCATTGGGGGCCTGGCCCGCGCCATGGCTTCCCGTTCTTCTTCCTGCCATTCATGGTGATCGCCGGCCTGATGCGGATCGCGTTCGTGGTTCTGCTGGTCTGGCTGGGCCTGCGGCTGATCCGCGGACCGCGCGGGCCGTGGGGCCGTGGGCCGGGCGGGCGTGGGCCGTGGGGTCGTGGGCCTTCGGAGCGGGGCGATCAGGACCCGCCAAGCCGGCCTGGCCCCGAGCAGCCGCCGTATACCGGCGAGACGCAGCAGATGTAGCGTGACAAGATGACAAGATGACAAGATGACGAAATTCAGGTCATCTTGTCATCTTGTCATCTTGTCAGGGTAGAGATATGGCGACACGAACAATTCTAGTAGCGGACGATGAGCCCGGCATCGTGGCGATCGCACGCGATTATCTGGATCGCGCGGGGTTTCGCGTCATCACGGCTGGCGACGGCACCGCCGCGCTGCGCCTGGCGCGCGCCGAGCGGCCAAGCCTGCTGGTGCTCGACCTGATGCTGCCGGGAATGGATGGGCTGGACGTGGCACGTGCGCTGCGCGAGGACCCGGCCACGCATCAGCTTCCGATCATCATGCTGACCGCGCGAGTGGAGGAAGCCGACCGGCTCATTGGCCTGGAGCTGGGCGCCGACGACTATATCACTAAGCCGTTCAGCCCGCGCGAGCTGGTGGCGCGCGTGCGGGCGGTGCTGCGCCGGGCCGAGGGCGAGCGCGATGCCTCGACGGTGCTGCGCGCGGGCGATCTGACGATCGATCTCCAGCGTCGGAGTGTCCGTCGCAGTGGCGATCTGATCGAGCTGACCGCAACCGAGTTCGACCTGCTGGCGATCCTGGCGCGCGAGCCGGGTCGCCCGTTCACCCGTGCCCAGCTGCTGGAGCTGGCCTATGATGTCAGCTACGCCGGCTTCGATCGCACTGTCGACGCGCATATCAAGAACCTGCGCCGCAAGATCGAGCCAGATCCGCGCGAGCCGAGATACGTGCTGACGATCTATGGGGTTGGGTATAAGTTCGCCGAAGACATCGAGTAAGAAATTGAGAATTGAGAATTGAAAAGAGAGAAGCTTGATCCTCAATTTCAATTTCAATTTCAATTTTCAATTTTATGAAGCCGCGTCTCTTCTGGTCCATGTTAATCGCCTTCGCATTTGCGATCGGGCTAAGCGTCTGCGGGATGCTCGTCTTCATCGGGCTGGCCGTCTCGGGCTTATGGCAGCCGGGCACGATGCGCGATACCTTCGGCGAGACCCAGCGCAGCTACGCCGACTCGCTGGGCGACTATTACATCGCGCACGGCAACTCGTGGGCCGGTATCGATCAGCGATTCGTCGTCCCACCGTTCGCCGGGCCTGGTGACTTCTTCGGCTATGTCCTGGCCGATACAGACGGGCGCGTGGTCGCCAGCAGCGACGGGCGGCAGATCGGCAGGCAGGTGGATGCCGGGCCGCAGATGCATGGCGTGCCGGTCGAGGCCAATGGCCAGCGCGTCGGCACCCTGTTTGTCCGCTCCGGCCCAGTCTCATCGGCGGACGATTCTGCTCCACGGCGACGGGCGCCGGCCTTTTTCTGGCCGATCGTGCGTAGCTTTCTGATCGCCGGGCTG
>DATFXE010000380.1:0-6260 GCA_035258585.1 Roseiflexaceae bacterium
TGACTCATGATACCCTTTCAGATAGTTTTAGGAGTTACGCGGTTGGGAGGTTTGGAGGGCAGCGGCCCCATCTACCCTCTGGGTGACCCCCACCAAAACACCAACTGCGTAAGTCCTAAGTTTATTGACACAACGAAGCGGGCGGCTCCAGCAGTGGAGCCGCCCGCTTCGTTCGTTGCCATTGTCGCTCAGACACCTACTTCGCGCGCTATCATCACTTTTGGTGGAAGGTGATTGAGCACGCGCTTCGCGAGCAATTCCTCGTCGTAACACTCGCCGGCGTGAAGGCAGCTGAGCGCCCAGAGGTGGCTGAGATGCAGTCGGGTGAAGATGCGTCCGTCGCCTAGCTCGCGATCGGCCAGGATCTGTGGAAGGAGCCGATCAATCAATACATCCAGCTCGACTGCGGACATAGTACATTCCCCTCCTCGCGCATGGGCATCCTCGCCCACCAGATTATTAATTTTCGAATAGACAAAAGATAACAGCGCAGTTATTTTAGCATAATACGTGCCAAAGTCCAGGGGCTCTTTCTCAATTTTTGTTCACACATCTCCAATTACGTCATCCTCAGCTCATTGTCTGGCCAGCGCGACTCGCGGTATAATACGGCCGTGGGCACAGAGACGGCAACACAAAACCATCCAGCGATGCGCTCGCAGAGCGGAGCCATGCCCGGCCCGCTCGTTTATTTGCGCGACCGAAGGCTGGCGCTGATTCTGGCGCTGGCGCTGCTGGCAGGCTTCCTGGCATACCAGGCGCCCCCGCTATCCCACATCTTCGTCGGCTGGCTGGGCGATCGGCTGTTCCTATCTGCCAGCCAGGGGCTCGGCGCCGCCGACGCCGCCACTTTCTACGGCGACGAGATCACCGGCGACGCGCGCAGCGGGCGCAGCCGCTGGAGTCGCCAGAATGTTCAGATCGATCTGCCCAGCTTAGGCGCCGGCAGCGACCTGATGCTGACGCTGCGCGCGCAGGGCTGGCCCGACGGCGCGCTCAATAGCACGACCCGCCAACCGCTTGTCTCGATCGCGGCGAACGGCACGCCGATCGGCCAGTTCACCCCAACCGCCCAGTGGGCCGACTACTCGTTTCACGTTCCCTCGAGCGTTGCCGCAACCGATCTGCTGTCGCTGAGCTTACACACCTCGGATACCTTCACCAGCACGACCACAGTTGCAGATCCACAGCGCGCAAAGGGCATCCGGCTCGAATATATCGGCGTACGCGGCAACGAGCCACTGGCCGGCTTCAGGCTGCCGGCGCGGCTGCCGCTAGGGCTACTGGTGATCGATGCCGCATTGGGCCTGCTGGCGCTGGCGATGCTCACGCGCCGGCCAACGCTGGCATTCGTGCTAACGACGCTGCTGATCAGCATCGCGTCGATTGGCCTGGCGCTGGCGCGCGCCTGGGCGGCGGCGCTGCTGCCATGGCTTACGGCCGCGCTGGCGCTGCTGCTGATCTACAGCCGGCGCGCGGCGCTACTGGGCCTGTTCCAGAAGCTGCTGCACCGCTATGCGCGCGGCGTCGCGCTCAACTATGGTCTGGTGGCGATGGTGGCGGCATGGCTGGCCTATCTGGCGGCGCGAGCCAGCTCGGTGTACCGGATGCCGGGGCTGAAAACTTTCAGAGACAGCTTCCCCGACTCGCTGCTATACGGATTGCTTGGCACGGGCCTGCTGCTGCTCATTGTGGTGCGCGGGCGCGCCGGCCTGCCGCGGCTCGCGAATGGGCTGGTGCGGCTGCTGGGCGGGCGCCGCGGCGCGCCCATAGTGCTGGCTCTGGCGCTGCTGATCTGGATCGGCTATGAAGCGTATGTGGTGGCCGGGCTGCCGTACGTCGGCCACGCCGACTACGCCGACAACGCCGTGGTGGCCCGCAACCTGGTCGAGGGGCGCGGCTGGGTGGTCGATTATGTCACGCAATACTACCGGCTCTATAGCGGCGTGACTCGCCCGCAGGAGACATGGCCGCTGCTCCAGCCGGTATGGATCGCACCGTTCTTCGCGCTGTTCGGCCCGACCGCCTGGGCCGCCAAGATTCCAAACCTGCTGTTCATGGCGGCGCTGGCGCTGCTGATCTACGTGGCCGGCGCCCGGATCTGGGACCGCCGCGTCGGGCTAACGGCGGCACTGATCATCCTGACCAGCTACCTGTTCTTCCGGCTGGTGATCTACACCACCAGCGACCTGGCGTTCACTGTCTTCTCGTTTGGGGCGATCTATTTGCTCTACCGCTACGCGACCAAGGACCAAGGACCAAGGACGAATTCTCACCAACGGCAGTCTTTGGTCTTTGGTCTTTGGTCTTTGGTCGGCTCGGGTGTCTTGACCGGCCTGATGCTGCTGCAAAAACCGGCCAGCGGCGGCCTGATCGCGCTCGGCATGGGCCTGTGGTTTCTCGGCCAGCTATGGCGGTCCGGCGACAAAGAAGGTAGCATTCGACAAGCGGCGATCGATCGAGAACGTCAGCCGATCCTCAATTCTCAATTCTTAATTTTTAATTCTCTCCTTCCGGCCATTCTCTGGGGTGCGCTCGCTCTCGCGATCCTCTCGCCCTACCTGGCCCGCAATTTCGTGCTGTTCCACACACCGTTCTACAGCACCGAAAGCCGTGACGCCTGGGTGCTGGGCTATGGTGATTGGGAGGACATCTATAAGGTCTTCACCACCCAGGCCGGGCTAGGCGTCGCGGGCGTGCCCGATCGAAGCTGGGTGCTGCGCTGGGGTTTCGACCGGACGCTACTGAAGATGACCACGCAGATTCGGGCCATGCGCGATTACCTGGCGCCGCCGTGGAAGGATCTGCCGCTGGATCTGAGCGATGCGCTGAGCGGCCCGTACAGCGACCCGCTGCGGGACCCTAAGGACCCACGTCTACTGTTTGCGCTGGGCGCCTGGCTGGCCCTGCTCGGTACGCTCGGCGCATTGCGCACGCGCCGCCGGCTGCTTGGGCTGCTGCTGGCGGCCTTCGGTCCCTACGCGCTGTTCCTGATTGTCTACTGGCATGCCGACGAGGAGCGCTACTTCGTGATGCTGCTGCCATGGCTGGCGCTGCTGGTCGGCTACGCGCTCTGGCGCGGCTACGATCGTGTGGCCGCGATCGGCGACGGCCGCTGGACGCCCATCGGCCTGGCGATGGTCGTGACCGCGCTGGTGCTGGTGATCCAGCCTTCCTGGCCTGATATCGCCAGAAAGGTGCGGATCGAGCCGCAGTTGGCCGCCGCCGACCTGGACGCCTACGCCTGGCTGCGTGCTCACTCGCAGCCCGACGACGTAGTGATGACGCGCCTGCCCTGGCAGTTCAACTGGCAGACCGAGCGGCCAGCGCTGATGGTGCCAAATACCACTGATCCGAGCGTGTTCCTGCGGATCGCGCGCTACTACAACGTGCGTTACCTGGTGCTGGACAGCTCGCAACGCCCCAACGAGCAGGTGCGGACGATGCTCGACAATCTGCTGGACGACCCGCAGCTGGGCTTCGAGGAGATCTACCAGGCCACCTACACCGTGGCCGGGCGCGACGCGCTCACAACCGAGGTGTACCGCTTTCCGCAGACCTACGGCGGTGTCGCCGAGCTACAACCGTGAGAACCGAGAACCATGGATGCTTACCCGGTTCTCGGTTCTATAAGATAACACGACTTACGCGGTCGGCGTTTGCAGGGAGGCTTGGAGGGACACCCAGAGGGTACCCGGCCCCTCCAAAAAGGGGAGATCTCGGGAGCGGTTGCACCGCCCCCGAACCCCCACCGCGTAAGTCGTATAAGATAAGAGTCTGAAAACGTGCGATCGCTGAACATCTGTATGCTCACGTCGTCCTACCCCAAGTATGTGGGGGAGACGACCGCGCCATTCATCGAGGAGATCGCGGCCGGGCTGGTACGGCGCGGCCATACTGTGCATGTCGTCGCGCCCTATCACCGCGACATCCGGCGTGCGCCGATCGAGCGCGGCGTGCATCTGCACTTCTTTCGCTACAGCCCGGCGCGCGCGCTCAATGTTTTCGGCTACGCCGAGTCGCTCCAGGCCGATGTGGGCCTGCGCGGGGCTGCGCTGGCGGCCGCGCCGCTGGCCGTGAGCGCGGGGATGCTAGCGATGCTCCGAGTGACCAAAGACGAAAGACGAAAGACGAATGGAGTTGAGCCTTCGTCATTGGTCCTTCGTCCTTCGTCTTTTGACCTGATCCACGCCCACTGGGTGCTGCCGAACGGCGTGCCGGCCGCGCTGGTTGCACGGCTGCGCGGGCTGCCGCTGGTGGTCAGCCTGCACGGCTCGGATGTCTATCTGGCCGAGCGGGCCGCGCCGCTATCGCTGGCGGCGGCGGCGACCTTTCGGGCCGCCGCCGCGGTGACGGCCTGCAGCGGCGACTTGCGCGACCGCGCGCTGCGATTGGGCGCACGGGCCGACGATGTGGCGGTAGTGCCGTATGGCGTCGACGCACGAGCGTTCCAGCCCGACCCACAGGCCGGCGCGCTGGTACGAGCAGAGCTTGGGCTTGCGCCTGGCACGCCGCTGGTCGTCAGCGTCAGCCGGCTGGTTTACAAGAAGGGCCTGACCTATCTGCTCGACGCCTTCCCGCGCATCCTGGCGGCCCACCCGCAGACGGTGCTCGTGATCGCCGGTTATGGCGATCTGCGCGAGGAGCTCGAGCGCCGCGCGGACGAACTGGGCGTAGCGGCCAGCGTGCGTTTTCCCGGCCAACTGGAGCGCGAGCGTGCCGCGCGCTATGTCGCCGCGGCCGATGTCTACGTGGTGCCCTCCATCCGCGACCAGCGCGGCAATGTCGACGGGCTGCCCAACACGCTGCTGGAAGGCATGGGCGCAGCGCGGCCGATCGTGGCGTCGCGCGTGGCCGGCATCCCCGACGTGATCGCCGACGGCCGGCACGGGTTGCTCATACCCGAGCGCGATGAGCCGGCGCTGGCCGAGGCGATCAGCCGGCTGCTGGGCGACCGCGCGTTGGCCGAGCGGTTAGGAGCCGCGGCGCGGCGGCGCGTGCTGGAAGAGCTGACCTGGGATATCACCGCCGAGCGCTTCGAGCAGGCTTACGAGCGCGCGTTGAAGGTTAGAACGTTTGAAGGTTAGAACATTGATAAGGCTTCGCACGGGGATACGCAGCGTGACAATGATATTCATCGTAGGGACGCGATATATCGCGTCCCTACGATGAACGCCTTGTTACTGATCCGTACATAGACACGGAATATTCTTTCTGGGGAGGTTCGGGGGCGGCTTCGCCGCCCCCGAACCCCCACCAAATATGCCAAATGAATGCACATATCAATATCAATGAATAATCAGTGTAAAGCATAGCCAAGTCGTGTTTTACAGTTCACAAGCTTGCGGCGTTGCCGCGATAACCTTCAAACCTTCCAACGTGCAAACGAGGGATACATGTCGAAGATCGCCGACCAGAGCTACCTGCGCGAGCAATACAAAAACGCGTCGAACCTGAACGACCGCATCCAACTGCACACACGCTTCAGCACCAATCGCTACGACTTTCAGATGTGGGTCTTCGACCAGTTGAAGCTGGCCTCGGACAGCCGCATTCTGGAGCTGGGCTGCGGGCCGGGCAGCCTGTGGCGGCCGAACTGCGAGCGCATCCCGCCAGGATGGCAGATCACCCTGACCGATTTTTCGATAGGCATGCTGGAGGAGGCGCGCGCAAATCTGACCGGCGCTCCCGCGTTTACATTCCAGCTGGCCGACGCGCAGGCGCTCCCGTTCCAGGTGGCCGAGTTCGACGGGGTGATCGCCAACCACATGCTCTACCACGTGCCGGATCGTGCCAGGGCCTTTTCGGAGATCCGGCGCGTGCTGCGGCCGGGCGGGCGCTTCTACGCCGCCACGAACGGCGAGGCACACCTTCAGGAGATACACGAACTGGTGGACCAGTTCGACGCGACTATCGATATGTGGAACCGCATGACGTTCAGGCTCGAAGGCGGCGCGGCTGAGCTAGCGCCCTATTTCTCACATGTGACGCTGCACCGCTATCCAAGCGGGCTGGTCGTGACCGAGGCCGAGCCGCTGGTGGCGTACGTTGCGTCGATGACCGGCGATGCGCTGGCCGGTGGGCGGCGGGCCGAATTTTCTCATTTCGTCCAGCAGCGGATCGCCGCCGACGGCGCGATTCATATCACCAAGGAAACCGGCCTCTTTGAGGCGTACTGACATTCAGTGGCCAGGTGGGGTGTGTGGCCCCCACACACCCCACCTGGCCAGGCGAAGGTAAAATATATGTCCATCCAAGCT
>DATFXE010000381.1:0-4628 GCA_035258585.1 Roseiflexaceae bacterium
AGCTCCACAGGCATACTGGGGGCGCGGGTGGCAAACCAGCGGCAGACCGCCAGGTTCGACATGGGCGTATCCACGAAGCCGGGTTGCTGGTCCATCAACGCAAGGTACTGCTGTGCAACCTCGGTCGCCTCAGCCTCGCAACCAAGCATCGCCAAGGCACGGACGTGCTGCACGAGATGCGATCCGGTCGTGTATATTTGATCGCGATCGGCCACCTTCGGCTGCGCGTGTTCCAAGATCCGGCGCGCGACCTCCGCTTGGCCCAAATCGTTGTGCATCCAGGCGAACGTGCTGTCCGCAATCACCTCCAGATACGTGATCGACTGGCCTCGGCCAATCCATTCCATAATCTCCTGACGGCGCGCCAGGGCGCTCTGCCAGTGTCCGGCCAGCCAATCCAGCTTAGCGAGCAAAATCAGCGAGAGGCCGGCAAATAGCGGTATCTGCTTGCGCACGGCATAGGCTCGCAGTTCCTCAGCTACGGCCCATGCCTCGGCAGATCGGCCTAAGTCAGTCAAGCAGGCCCCTAGATTATAGGCCGCGCGGCAGGCGTCATGGGGAAGATTCAGCTCGACCGCACGCTGCCAGCTGCGTCGCAGCAGCGCCTGGCCAGGTTCGGCATCGCCCATCGCAAAGTAGGCAGACCCTAAGTTGACAAGGGCCTGTACCACGACGTGCTCCGCCCCAAGGCGCTCCGCCATAGTGAGCGCCCGCTGCCCCCAAGTGATCGCCTGGTCATATCCTGAGTAGATCAAGTGCATCTCCGAGATCGAGCTGATCGCCCTGGCCAATTCGACACTTTCCGGCCCCGATTCCAGCAGCGCCAGCGCTTGATTGTAATGCTGGAGCGAGCGCTCCCGATCGCCCTTCTCCCAGTACAAGCGACCGAGCAGACGTTGGACGGCGCCTGCCCCTTCCCGGTCGCCGAGCGACTCGTACAACGCATAGCAGGTTTCGAACGAAGCAAGCGCGTCCTCGAGTTGGCCCCGCATCCACTGGCACTCGCCGAGCTTGCGTAGCACCTGCACTCGCCCGACCAGATTGGATTCAGGCCAGGCTTCAAGCGCCGTTTGGTAGTAGTGGATGGCCTCCTCTAATGCCGCCGAACGCCGAGCCTGGTCGCCCGCCTGATCGAGGTAGATGGTGGCCTTCGCCGGCATCTGGGCCGCCTCAAAATGCCACGCGAGCTGCGCTGCGATCTCGGCCACGCGAGTTCCATACAGTACCTCCAGCGCGTGCCCGACAGCTTCGTGCTGGTAGACCCGCTCGACATCGTCCAGACTGTGGTACAGGTAACGCTGGATCAAGATATGCTGGAAACGATAGCGCGAGAGCCGCAAGCCGTCACCTCGTCTTACCCCCAGCGCTCGAACCAGATGATGCGTCTGGTCCAGCTCACGGCTGAGCTGGCGCACGATCGCTTGCTCGTCGGCGCCGACCACTCGCGCCACCACCTCGGCCGTGAACTCCTCCCCTTCGACGCTGGCGACCTGGAGCACCTCACGCAGCCGCGCGTCCAGCCTCCCGACCCGCTCGCCGATCACCCCCTCGACGCGAGCCGGAAGGCGGGTCCAGTGCAGGTCTGGCGATGCGATCCAGCACCCTGCCGCGTCGCGCGCTAGCTCGCCGCGCTCTTGCATGTCGCGCAACAGCTCAATCGTGAACAGCGGATGGCCGAGTGTCTGCTGATACAGGGCTGTGCGAAAAGGCTCGCCGAGCTGGTTCGGCTCCGAGTCCAGCAGCGAGTCCACCAACAACCGCCCTTCGGCGAGGCCTAGATCGAGCCGGATCTCGCCAAAGTCACGCTGCAGCTCGCCGACCACACGCTCCATGGGATGGCGCTCGCCGCCCCGGCCAATCGCGACATCATTGGGCCGGTAGGCCCCGACCATCAGCACCCGGCAACCCTTCAGCCGGCGGCCGAGGTGCAGCAGCAGGTCGCTGGAGCCACGATCGGCCCACTGCAGATCGTCGAGGATCAGTAGCAGCGCTGACCGCCGCACCAGATCCTGCATGACCCTGGCATATTGCTCGAAGAGGGCCTGCTGCTGTGGATCGGTGGGCCGGTTGACCTTGCGAGACACCAGTTCCTGTAGTTGGTGCACCCAGCCTGCTTCACCACCTGCATACGTGCTGGCCCTGCGCAGCAGCCCGCGTGTCAGGACGAATGTATCGAGCAGGTCAGGGCCGACGTCCACCAGTGCCTGGGCCGCCGCAGGCAAGCTGTGCCACAGGCGGTTGGCGTGGTCTCGGTGCACTTGGCTGGCCAGCGCATCGAAGTCGACATTGCCAGTCAGGAGCTCCAGGATCTCGCGAAAGGGCAGGTAGGGATCGCCGACACCGGTATACGCATTGCAGCTGCCCCATGCGACGACCAGGTCGGGATGGGCCGCTTGAGACGAACGGGCGAATGTCCGGAGCAGCGCAGTCTTGCCCTGGCCGGCTTCGCCCACAACAAACGCGACGCGGTGTTGTCCCTCCAGCGCGGCGTCGAGCAGGCCATCCAGCCAGCTCAACTCGCGTTGCCGGGCCACGAACAGAGGACCTTCGGCGTGGGAAGGAGCCGCGTGGCTGTGCCCGTCGCCGCGCTGGGCCGGAATGGGGCGGGCCGGAAGGCCTATGTCTTCGGCTCGCGGCAGGCGATGCGCGGCACCAAGCTCGATCGAGAGCGGCGCGGTTGCGGCCTGGCCCAACTGGCGCGTTCGAATAGCCTCATACAGCGCGGTCGTCTCGTCCTCCGGCACTGCGCCCAACTCGGCGCCGAGGATCCGGGTGCATTCTAGATACTGGCGAAGGGCAGCGGCTTGTTGCCCAGCCCAGGCATACAGTCGCATCAGCATCCGATGTGCTGGCTCGTGTAGCTCATCTAGCGCCAACCAACGGCGGGCATAGGTGATCGCCTGATCCCAGGCCTGCTGGCCTCGGTAGGCCTGCACCAGCTGCTCGAGCACCTGGCCGTAGAGCTGGCGCAGGCTCTCGCGCACAAAGAACTGCCACTCATCAAACGCTGGGCTATCTGGCAGCGTGAATCCGGCCAGAAAATCCGCCGTGTACAACTCGACGGCAGCGTTCAGTTGGGCAAGACGCTCGGGCGCGAACACATCCTGAGGGGCGGCGGCCAGGCCGGCTGTCACATGCTGTCGGAACGCGGCGCTGTCGAGCCATACCTCGGCGCTCTGATCCAGGCCGATGGCCTCGGGGCCGGCCTCCAGCACAGCCTCGCCTATCGCCTCATTCAGGCGATGCAGCGTGCGCCGCAGCCGCGCCCGGCCCTCGCGCCCATCGCTCTCGGGCCACAGCAGCGTCGCCAGCGCCTCGCGGCTGTGCGGCCGGCCGCTCAGTGCCAGGTACACAAGCAGCACCAGCGCCTTGCGCAACTTCAGCTCGATCGGCCTTCCGTCGCGCTCCAGGCGTGGCTGGCCCAGGACGAACAGCTTCAGCTCTGCCATCGTGGCTCCTCCCGCTGTTGGGCTGATCATAGCCGAGAACGCTTTCTGGCACAACCTGCGAAAGAAGGACATCGTAGGAGACGCGCTGGGCGACGCCTGGTGGACGCCGCCAGGCTAGACTGGTCTGGTATCGAGAGAGCCTGGCGCGCTGCACCATCGCCAGCTTGCAGGTAGGAGTGACAGTATGCATCAGCAGCGTGAACATATATCGCGGCCGCTCATGTTTCGTACCCCACGCGGGCAACTCGTCACAGTGTGGCTGGCGATGGCGGCGGACACCTTGCTACTGGCCGAACTGCTCTGCCGGCTGTCCGAACGCACGCGCCACCTCCGCTATATGAGTTCGCGACACTTTTCTGGGGAGGCGATCTGGAAGGAAGCTGTGCGTATGGCGCGGGGACCTGCGTCTGATCACACAACTCTCATAGCGACGATACGGCTGAATGAAAACGACGAGGCAGTCGCTATAGCCGAACTGGTGCGCAACCGGCACGACCTGACCGTTGGCGAGATCGCCCTGGTTGTGCGTGACGACGAGCAACGGCAGGGGATCGGCAGCTTCCTGCTCCGACATCTGGTCCGCATCGCCCAACGAGGTGGCATCACAAGCCTGAGCGCCAACATGCTGGCCGAGAACAGCGCCATGCTTCACCTGATCCGCACACTCGGGCTAGCCTACACGGCCACAACTCGCTACGGCGAGACGCAGGCGGTCATCTCTCTACCGGAGTATCACCAGGAGATCGGACTCGCGCGGCGCGCCCACAAGCTGGCCGCTTGAGAACAATATCAGGAGCGATAGCATAAGGAGCGCGCTGCGCGATCGAGCTGGGTCTAGTCGAAGGATATCATATGACCCCGAAAAAACTCCCGTAGATCCCCGCATGTCGGAAGCTACCGCGCGGCGTAGATTTCTTCCCATAGCGACGATCCAAATCGTCCGCGCCTTCTGGCTTTCAGCTGCTGAGCAGCGGGACTCTGGGTTTGATGCCGAATATCTGTTGTCGGAATGACGGCGGCGTGAACCGCCAGTGTGAAATGAAAGGAACGTGACACACATGAAGCAGTTGCGATCATACGGGGCCATCGTGTTGGCCATAGTGTTGCTTGTTGTCGGGCAGGTGTTGAGCATGCCCGTGCCCGTAGCCGCAAGCACGGGCGAGCCACCCACGGTGCCTG
>DATFXE010000382.1:0-6583 GCA_035258585.1 Roseiflexaceae bacterium
GGTCGTGGCGCGCACGATCGGCGTGATGCCGCGCAGCTCGGCTGCGCGGACCATGTGCTCGCAGTCGCGCGGCTCGATCACGCCGTGCTCCCCGTCGAACACGATGAAATCCCAATCCTGATAGCCGAGCAGCTCGACCAGTCCAGCCTCGGGGTAGCGCACGAAGCAGCCAAAGACGACATCGCCGCCGCGCAGCCTGGCTTTGGTGGTGTTGGGCTTCACTATTGGCCTCCAATACATGTGGCAGGTCGCAGATCGTTAGATCTATGTTCTCTGTCGCTCAACTCGTTCGCTCGTTGCTATAGGGGCTATATCGAAGGTCGGGCCATGCTCAGGCGATCACCGACAGCATCCGAAGCATTGGCGCCGCCAGGCGCTCGTCACCTGTGATACTGGCCCGCGCGCGGGCCGCGTCCTCGCCGATGCCTCTGGTGAACAGCCGCCAGGCGGTGTCCTGGTCGAGGATAACCTGCGCGTCGGGCTGGCGCGCGATGTCAAGATACAGCCGCCAGGATGCATCCTCGCGCAGCACGAACCATGTTCCGCCGGCCGCGCCTGTGATCGTCAAGGCCGCCAGCGTCCCGTCGGCGGCGTCGACAGCGCGGTAGGTGTGCGGCAGCGCGCGCACGAAAGTGTCGAGCGCCGGCGCGAGGTAGCGCGGCTCGTCGAGCCCCGGCTTGCCGACCGCGTCGCGGATCTGCTGCTGGTGGTGCCAGCGCTCGGTGTACTCGCGCGCCAGGTCGAGCCAGATTGGCGCCGGGTCGGGGCCGGCCCAACTGACCGCCCCGCCGAGCGCATGGGGATCGAGCGACTGGAAGTAGGCCGCCACCTGTTCGCCACAAAGCCGCAGCATCTCGCACAGCAGGCGCGGGCTAAGCCGGCGCGCGGTCTCGACCCACTCGGCGTTCTGGCGGTTGATGAACGCTACCAGATCGGCCCAGCCCGCGATAGCAGCGCCGCCGTGGCGGTAGCCGTCACGCCCACGCGAGAGCATTCCCACATCGCCGCCCAGCAGGTGCCCGGCCACATCCTTCACCGACCAGCCTGGGCAGACGGTCGGCGCGGCCCACTCGTCCTCCGAGAGCCCGCCGAGCAGATCGAGCAGCGCAGCAAGAATCTCGGGGAACAGATCGACGACGATGATTGGCTCCGGCGTTCGCATGGCTCTACCAGCGCGGCCGCACATACTTCCAGCCCGGCTCGACCTTCTGCATCTCGATCTCGTCGTCGCGGAACTTCAGGCCGCAGTCCAGGTACTGCTGGTGCATGCGCTCCAGCGCGGCGTGGTCGAGCTCCACGCCAAGGCCGGGGCCGGGCGGCACCGCCAGCGCGCCATCCTCGAACTGGAGCTTGCCGCCGACGATGATCTCCTCGGATTGCCAGGGGTAGTGCGTGTCGCAGGCGTAGGTCAGGTTCGGCACCGCGGCGGCCAGGTGGGTCATCGCGGCGAGCGAGATGCCCATGTGCGAGTTGCTATGCATGGACATGCCGATGCCCCAGGTGCGGCAGATCCGCGCCAACTCGACCGAGGCGCGCAGCCCGCCCCAGAAGTGGTGATCGCCCAGGATGATCTGAACCGAGCCGAGGCGAATGCTCTCGGGCAGGTCGGCGAAGCTAACCGTACACATGTTGGTGGCCAGCGGGATGCTGGTCTGCTTCGCCACCGCGGCCATGCCCTCCTTGCCACCGGTGGGGTCCTCGTAATACTCCAGCAGCCCCTCCAGCTCTTTGGCCCAGCGCACGCTGGTCTCGACCGACCATGCGGCGTTCGGGTCGATCCGCAGCGGCACATCCGGCCCAAACGCCTCGCGCAGCAGCTTGATCGTGCGCACCTCTTCCTCGGGCGGCAGCACGCCGGCCTTGAGCTTGATCGACTTGAAGCCGAAGTGCCTGACCATCGCCTGGGCCTGCTCGACCAGTGTCTCGGCGTCGAGCGCCTCACGCTGAAGCTCGGTGGGCCAGCCTGGCGCGGCCTCGGGGTCGTTCCCGAAGCCGAATCGGCCGCCGGCGCCGGCGTGCTTGTGGAACAAATAGGCGCTGAAATCGACCCAGTCGCGCACGCGGCCGCCCAGCAGATCGCAGACCGGGCGGCCAAGCGCCTTGCCGGCCATGTCCAGGCAGGCGACCTCGATCGCGCCAAAGGTGCGCGGCGGTGATTGGAGCTTGCCCTCCCACAATGCCGCGCCGAGGTCGCTGCGCCAGCGTGCGCCGCTGGGCCAGATATCAGCTTCGAGCGCGGCCAGCTGGAGCGGATCGCGCCCGATCACCAGATCGCGCACCGCCTCCAAATCCTCGGCCACCGCCGCGCCGCCGTGGGTCTCGCTGACACCGGTGATGCCGTCGTCGCTGACGATCTCGACGATCGTGCGCAGCGCGTAGGGCGCATGCAGGCCCATCGCGGCGCGCAGCGGCGGGTCGGCGAACGCGATCGGCGTGATGCGATAGTCGACGACTTTCATTATTGCTCCATACAAATGACAAGATGACAAGATGACAAGATGAGCTAGACTGATCATCTTGTCATCTTGTCATCTTGTCGCGGACTAGCCCTTCACGCTTCCGGCCGTCAGCCCTTCCACCAGATAGCGTTGGGCGTAGATATAGACGATCACCACCGGGATAGCCATCAGCAGCGAGGCGCCCATGAGCTGACCCCAGGGGTAGATATCGCCGAAGACCAGCAGCTGGAGCCCGACCGGCAGGGTCTTCAGGCTCTCGCTAGTGATAAACACAAACGCGAACAGGAACTCGTTCCAGGCGTTGGTAAACGCGAACAGCGTGACCGAGAGCAGCGCGGGCGCGGCAAGCGGCAGTGTGATTCGCAAAAAGGCGCCCAGACGGGTGGCGCCGTCGATCATCCCCGCGTCCTCCAGGTCCTCGGGGATCGAGCGGTAGTAGCCCAGCATGACCCAGGTCGCGAACGGCATCAGGAACGTGGGGTAGGTTGTGATCAGCGCCATGTAGGTGTTGATGATTCCGAGGTTGGTGAGAATACGATAGAGTGGGATGAACAGCAGCGAGCCGGGTAGCAGGTAGGTGATCAACAGCACCGTGGTGAGCGTATTCGCACCCAGGAACTTCAGACGCGCCAGTGCATAGCCAGCCAGCGCCGCCAGACCGACAGCGATCACGGTGCTGGTTGTGGCCACAATCACGGTGTTGCGGAACCAGGTCAGATACGGAGTTTTGAGTAACAGGGCTTGGAACTGTTCGATCGTCCAAGGATTGGGCCAGAAAAGGGAGGTATACTGCTGAATCTGCAGATCGGTTTTAAACGCGGTGATGATAATCCAGTAGAAAGGGAAGAGCACAAAGAGCAAAAAAGGAAGGAGCAGTAGCGCGCGCATCACCAGGCTCAGGAGCTTGCGCTGGGTCATCTTGAGCCCGGCCATAACGCGTTCCAGCGCGAAGGCCGCCACCCACACGAGCGCCATGATTCCGAGGGCGAACAGGCCCCACACCACCAGCCGCACGAGCGTCGTCCCGATCGAGCCGGTCCAGGCCAGGTACAGCACGAGGACCGCGGCAAGCACGGGCACAATCCAGCGACCAGACCAGGCGAGCGCGCGATCCACACTGGTTTCGCTGGAATAGGTGGTCGCATCACGCCGCATAAAGCGTGCCAGCAGCAGGATAACGAGCGCCAGCACCGGCGCCATGCTGAAGGCCACCGCCGCGCCCGGCCCGAAGCGCAGCCCGACGATCGCGCGCTCGTACGCCAGGATCGAGTACAACCGTGTCGCCCCGCCAGGGCCGCCGCCAGTCATCAGGTAGACCAGGCCGAAGGTGTTGAAGGTCGAGATCGTCGAGAGCAGCACCGTCACCAGGATCACATACTTCAGCCCAGGCAGCGTGATATGGCGAAAGCGCCCGATCGCGTCGGCGCCGTCGACCTCGGCGGCCTCGTACAGCTCGCGATCGATCGCTTTGAGCCCCGCCAGCAACAGGATGGTATAGAAAGGGATGCCCTTCCAGACATTGACCGAGATCACACTCGGCATCGCCAGCGTCGGCTCGGAGAGCCAGCCGCGCGGGTGATCGATCAGGCCTAGTTTCAGGAGGATCGGGTTGAGGCCACCGAAGATCGGGTCATAAATGCTGCGCCAGGCCATCGCCGTCACGACTTCGGGTACGATCCAGGGCAGCAGCATGAGCCCGGTCAGCACGTTGCGAAACGGCAGCTTGCTGTTGAGCAGCAGCGCGATGGTCATACCCACAACCGACTTGCACGCGACCGAGGCGGCCGTGAACAGAATCGTATTGCCGACCGCGCCGCGGAAGTCCGCGTCCTTCCACAGAAGTTGGTAGTTTCGGAGGCCGACGAACTGATCGGTTCGGGTGACGATATTGCGCGTTGTCATACTGAGTAGGATGGCGTTGATGAATGGCCAGAAGATCAGCCCAGCCATGATCACCACCATTGGCAGCACGAACAACAGCGCCACTTTCCAATCGCGCCCGAATATCGCTTCGATGCGCTTGGAGCGGCCGGAGGGAACGCGCTGCACCAACGTCGCTGTTGCGCTGCTCGCGGCTCGTTTCGCCATAGCTTCCCCCTTCGGGAAGTTATGAGGTATGAGGTATGAGGTATGAATTGTGCCCTGCAACTCATAACTCATACCTCATAACTCGTTGTTAGCTTTGTGGCAGGCCGGCCTCCTCAAAGATCTGCGCCATCTTGTCGTGTGCATCTTTGACCGCATCCTCGACGCTCATCTTACCACTGGTGATGTTGGCCATCATCTGTTCCTGGATCGCCGCCGCCTGCACCTGATCGACCGCGGGGTTCGGGTCGGCCGGGTAGGCATCGCCAGTATAGGAGTTGGGGTTGAAGATGATTTCCTTGAGCGTAGTGTAGTTCGGGTCGAGCTTGAGGACGTCGTCGGTCCACAGGTTCTTGTAGGCCGGCAGGAACAGGCCGCCGCCACCCTGGACCATGGGCATGAAGTTCTTCGGGTCGAGCAGGGTCAGGATCGCCTCCTTGGCCACGTCGACATTTTTGGAGCCTTTGAAGATCGTGAACCAGCCGTTGGCGCCGCTCTCAAGCCGGTTTCCTTTGTTCGTCTGCGGCACACGTATGACCGCCGTCTTCCCGAACACCGGGTTGTTGTCTTTCTTGGCCTTGCCGTACACGGTGAACGCGTTGGCGGTCAGGGCGATCTTGCCGGCCAGGTAGGCCTCGTTGTTGCTCGGGTCGGTCCAGCTCTCGATGCCGGGCGGGAGCATCTTCTTATACTGGTCGCTGGTGTAGGTCTCCGCGAGCCACTTCACCCCCGCGATCGTCTCGGGCGAGTTGAAGACCACCTTCTTGCCCGACTGATCGACGACGCTGCCGCCGAACGCCTGGATCGCCAGCATGACCATGGCGTGGCCGTCGCCGCTCTTGTTGACCGTGATGCCCCAGCCCCAGATTTGCTTGTCGGGGTCGGAGACTTTGAGCGCGGCCTCGCGGTAGCTGTTCAGATCGGTGAGCTTGGTGAGGTCGACCCCGGCGGCGTCGAAGACATCCTTACGGGCGAACCACGCACCGGTGTTGCTGATAAACGGCACCGCCCACCATTTGCCCTCGATCTTGGCGTTTTTGGCGGCATTCACCGGCACGGTGTCGCCGTATTTCTTGACCACCTGATCAACGACGTCGGAGACATCCTCGACGATATCGAGCGAGCGCATCTGCTGGATGCTCAGGGTGTGGTAGCCGAGGTCCGGCGGGACGCCGGCCTGCACGGCGGCCTGCATCTTAGCCATGAAGTCGCCGAACGCCTCAGGGTTGGCGGTTGAGATATCGAGCTGGATGCCCTTATCTTTGGCGAATTGTTCCACCGTCGCGCGGAAGAGCTTCTGGGGTTCCTCGAAGTACTCCGTGCGGTGGATGACCGTGAACTTACCGGCGGCGCCTTCGGGCAGCGGCAGCGGCGTGTTGGTCGGCACGGCGGTGGGCGCGGCGGCAGCGGCGGTCGGCGCAGCAGCGGCAGTTGGCGCAGCGGCAGCAGTGGGCGCGGGCGCGGCCGTCGCAGCAGGCGCAGCGGTGGGCGCGGGCGCGGCGGTGGGCGCGGCGGGCGCGGGCGCGCTGGTTGCGGCCGGCGCGGCGGGCGTTCCGCCGCCACACGCTGCCAACAGTGCAGCGCCGGCGCCGGTCAACGTGGCGCGCAGAAAGGCACGCCTGGAGAGCCTGAGGGTCGAGCCGTCGCGATCCATTGCTTGTACTCCTTCGTTTCAGCAAGGCCAGCAGTGGAATATGTAGTTGTGCCGTGGGGTGGGTGTATTATAACATGAGTTTTGCGAATGCCGATCATCTTTGGATACAGTTTTGGGTACAGGTGGTATAATCGGCTTCCGGCCAATCTGGGCATGTTGGGTGGGGGTGTGGGGCGGCTTTGCCGCCCCACACCCCCACCCAACATGCCCAGATTGGCCGGAAGCCGATTATACCACCTGTACCCAAAACTGTATCCAAAGATGATCGGCATTCGCAAAACTCATGTTATAATACGCCCACCCCACGGCACAACTACATATTCCACTGCTGGCCTTGCTGAAACGAAGGAGTACAAGCAATGGATCGCGACGGCTCGACCCTCAG
>DATFXE010000383.1:0-6739 GCA_035258585.1 Roseiflexaceae bacterium
CGGTTGCAGGGTGTCGAGCAAATGGCCTGCGTGGTACACCACGGCCCATACGATGAAACGCTGATCCAGGCGAACACGGCGATTCTCAAGTGGATCGATGCGAATGGCTATAGCATTCACCCGCCGACGCGCGAAATCTATTTGCACTACCAGATCAGCGGCGACCCATCACAATTTGTGACCGAGATACAGATTCCTATTGAAAGGGCGCCAGCGCTTTAATAATCCATTCCACCGGGTGCTCACAAGGGTAGGTAAGGAAGGGTTGTACCCTTACTGATGTCCTTTCTGCTGTTGCACTGGCGGCAAAGCCGCCAGTGCAACAGCAGAATATGCAGTCTGGGGGCGGCTTCGCCGCCCCCAGACCCCCACGCTGGGAAGCAATACCTACCCTTGTCAACCCAGTGGATGGAGGTGCGGGGGCGGGCTGCGCCCGCCCCCGCACCTCCACCCATTTGGAACGATTTGGTTGAGGGAGCAATGATTCTCCCACGATTCGACACCATCATCGTCGGCGGCGGCTCGGCCGGCTGCGTCCTGGCGAATCGCCTGAGCGCCGACCCGGGCCACAGGGTGCTGGTGCTGGAAGCCGGGCGGCCTGACTATTCGTGGGACATTTTCATCCACATGCCGGCTGGCCTGACCTACCCGATCGGCAGCAAATTCTACGATTGGTGCTATCGATCGGAGCCGGAGCCATATATGCACAACCGGCGGATCGCGCATGGCCGCGGCAAGCTGCTGGGCGGCTCCAGCAGCATCAACGGCATGATTTTTCAGCGCGGCAACCCGCTCGACTATGAAAAATGGAGCCGCGACCCAGGAATGGAGCACTGGGATTATGCGCACTGCCTGCCCTACTTCAAGCGCATGGAGGCCTGCCTGGCGGGCGGCGACGCAAGCTTTCGCGGAGCCGATGGGCCGCTGGTGCTCGAACGCGGAGCAGCCGACAGCCCGCTCTTCAAAGCCTTTTTTCAAGCGGTGCGGCAGGCCGGCTACCCGCTCACCGATGACGTCAACGGCTACCAACAGGAGGGCTTCGGCGCCTTCGATCGCAACGTACACCGCGGCCGCCGCCTGAGCGCTGCGCGGGCCTATTTGCATCCGGTGATGCAGCGCGCCAACTTGCGCGTCGTGACGCGCGCCCTGGTCAGCAAAATTCTGTTTGAAGGCGCGCGCGCCGTTGGGGTCGAATATGTGGTCGGCCGCGGTAAGGCCCAGCAGGTCTATGCTGGCGACATCATTTGCTGCGGCGGCGCAATCAACGCGCCCCAGCTGTTGCAGCTCTCGGGGGTGGGCAACGCGGCCGAGATCGAGGCGCTCGGGATTCGGGTCGTTCAGGATCTACCGGGTGTGGGAGAAAACTTGCAAGATCACCTGGAAGTGTACATCCAGCATGCTTGCACCCAACCGGTCTCGATGTACCCGGCGCTGCAGTGGTACAACAAGCCGTGGATCGGATTTCAGTGGCTCTTCTTCAGAACCGGGCCAGCCGCGACCAACCATTTCGAAGCGGGCGGATTTATTCGCAGCAATGACGACGTCGAATACCCCAACGTGATGTTCCACTTCCTACCGCTGGCGATCCGTTATGACGGCACGGCGCCCTGCGATGGACACGGCTATCAGGTTCATGTCGGGCCTATGTACTCCGATGCGCGCGGATCAGTCAAAATCAGCGCGGCCGACCCGACCGTCTACCCGGCGCTGCGCTTCAACTACCTTTCGACCGCGCAGGATCGCCGCGAATGGGTTGAAGCGATTCGCTGCGCCCGCCAGATCCTGAGGCAGCCCGCCTTTGACCCGTTCAATGGCGGAGAGATCTCGCCTGGCTCGCAGATACAGAGCGAGGAGGAGATTCTGGATTGGGTCGCTCGCGACGGCGAGACCGCATATCACCCTTCGTGCTCGTGCAAGATGGGGATCGATCCGCTGTCGGTTGTCGACCCGACCAGCATGAAGGTCCACGGCGTCGAGGGCTTGCGCGTGGTCGACGCGTCGGTGATGCCGTATGTGACCAATGGCAATATCTACGCGCCGACGATCATGATCGCGGAAAAGGCCGCCGATAGGATCATGAATAACACGCCGCTGCCGTCCGCCAACGTCGATTTCCACCGCCACCAAAAGCGCGCGAGCGAGCGCGAGTCGTTGCTAGTGTAGTGTCGTATCACGATTCACTTCACAATGAACGGGCGAGCTGCGAAGGTGTGCGAATGCACAGGCGCGTTCACGCCTTCGTGGCCACAAAAAATAAATTCTCGACCAACGACATAGCCTGTTGCGACCACAACGACACGACGTGTAGCGCGCCATAATCGCTAAAAGGTCGTTTATATAAAGTGGGATGCTTGATGAAGAAAGGGAGTGCGGAAGCGGAAAAGTCGCCCACACTATCATTGGGATGCGAGCGTGCCGCTACTTGTACGAATACAACGCCAGCACATTCCCCTCGGTATCGCGGAACGTCGCGTAAAATCCGGCATCGCCCATCGAGGTCTTTGGCTCAACGATTTTGCCCCCGGCCGTCTCGACCCGGTCGAGGTGCGCGCTCAGATCTCCGCCAACATCCAGGTAGACCAACGTCCCTTTGTCGCTCGGCTCGAAGTTCTTGGTCTGATTGAGTGAGATGCCCGGCGCCCCCTCGACCGTCGTGCTCACCAGCGTAGTGGTCCGCCGGACATCGTCGGCGCTCATCTCGGTCGGCTCAAGCTTGAAGACCGCCTGATAGAACGACAGCGCACGGTCAAGGTCCTTCACCGGAATCTCAATCCAGACTGCCTGCATCAGAACCCTCCTTGCTAACACATTGGTTCGACCATAGTATACGCTCATATGTTCTGATGTCAATAGGACCTGCGCCGTACTAAGCGGTTTGCAGGCGGCAGGCGCCAGTGAGCAGTACACTTTTCCGCGAAACGAGGCGAAGCGGCGATAGTACTTCGCCGCTTCGCCTCGTCGTGTTGTGCAAACAGTGTATGGCCGGCTGCTTACTGCCTACTGCCACCTGCCCGCTGGCTTACTTGCCGTAGCGCCACTGGTAGTAATGCTGGCCGACATTACCCATCTCGATGCGGAAGGCTGGCGGGTTGGCCGGGTTGTAGGTCAGCACACGCCGCTCGAACACCTGGAACAGGATCGGGCGCTCCACGCCGCCAACCTTGGCCCTGACCCAGTAGGCGCCGGTGACGGGCAGGCCGAACACGAACAGTGGGTCGTATACCTGGCCGTTGACGTAGCGGTCGCCGTCGGCCACCAGCCCCTGCTGGTTTTGGAAGTCGAGAAATGCCTTAGCCACACGGTGGTTGTTCTCGCCGCGAACCAGGATGGTCGCCGGGTCGCCCACATAATCGTTGAAGCGGGTGATCGCGCCGCCGGGGTTCAGGAAGCCAGTGGCCGGCTTGCCCAGGTCGCCGGGGTTGACTGCGCCGGGACTCTGATACAGCGGCAGAAGGTCGGCGTAGGTCGGGAACTGGTTCGGGTCGCCGATCGCGGTGATCTTGGCCGGGCCGCGCTGCTCGAACAGGTTCAGACCGTTCTGCTGGCGGCCGGTCATCAGCTCGATCGGTAGCAGTCCCTTGGTCACATACCAGGTCGCGTTCGGGTCGGCGGTCGGGTCGTTGATCTCCATCCGGCTCTTGTCGAAGTACTGGACCGTGCGCTTGCCCTCGATACCCTCGGCGAACGACTCGCGCAGGCTCTCGCTGATCGGCTCGGGCCCCCATGTCCACGAGCGATCGCTAGTGATGCTTGTCACTGGCCCGCGCGTCAGCTATAATGCCTAGGTGAGTACGATCGATAGCCATAGCACCGCGGCCCAGGCTTCGTTGAAAAAGGAATAGCATGGCGCTATCGCACGACATCTCGCCGCGCGCCGATCCAGCTGCCACTCCTCTCGGCGACGGGACCCCGCTGCCTGGCCTCGACCGGCGGCGTCTGAGCCGCTACCTGCCGCCCGACCAGGCCGAGGAGCTCATCCATGATCTGGGCGACCCGGATGCGCCCCCGAATCGCGTGATCGAGGCATTCGTCCACCTGGCCTGCGCGCGCTCGGCGATCGGCAGCTATCTGCCGCGCATGTTGATCCACCAGCTACTGGAAGAGCGCCTCGAAAGCCCCTGGCTGCGCTGGGTCGAAGGCTCGCTGCTGTTTGCCGACCTCTCCGGCTCGACCGCCCTGGCCGAGCGATTGGGCGCCCTCGGCCGCGAGGGCACCGAGATGGTCACCGCTTGCCTGAACCAGATTTTCACGATATTGATCCAGGTGATCCAGGATTACGGCGGCGACCTGGTCTCGTTTGGCGGCGACGCGCTGCTGGTCTTCTTCGGCGACGACCGCCACCCGCGCACGGCGGCACGCGCCGCCTTAAGCCTCCAGGAGGCCATGCACGGCTACGTCCAGGAGGTCCCGGGCATCGGGAGCTTCCCCATGCATCTGCATGTCGGCGTCGAGAGCGGTCGTGTGGCTTTCGTCAGCGCCGGCAGCGCTTCCGATCTGCAGTACAGCGTGCTTGGCGCGACGGTAAACGGCGTGGCGGCCGCCGAGGGCCACGCCCAACCGAATGAGGTGGTGGTCGGCCCCGGCGCCTGGACCACGCTCGTCGACTTCGCGGATGGCCAGCCGGCCGGGCCGGGCTTCTACCGGATCGACAGCATGCGCGCCCCGGCTCGCCCACACGAGCCGCTGCCCGACGAGCCCGTCGTCACCGAGGCGCCCGAGTTGGCCATTCCCCAGCTACTGGCTGATCTGGACCGCATCAGCCCGTATATTCCACCCTCGCTGCTGGGGCGCATCCTGGCAGAGCCGCAGCGCCCCCAAATCGAGGCCGACCTGCGCCCGGTGACGGTGCTGTTTGCCCAGGCGCTCGGGCTGGAGGCGCTGGCCGAGGCGCTGCCGCCGGATGTGGCCGCGCGCGCGGTGCAGACGTATGTGGGCAGCATGCAGGCGGCGATCGAGCAGTTCGGCGGTGTGGTCAACAAGCTCGACGTGGCCGACGAAGGCATCAAGCTGGTGGCGATCTTCGGCGCTCCGGCCGCCTACGAGGATCACGCCGAGCGGGCTACGCGCGCCGCATTAGAGATGCAATCGCGAATTGCAGATTGTAGATTGCAGATTGCAGATTACATAGGTCAATCGACAATCGACAATCTACAAGCTGCAATACTCCGGCAACGCATCGGCCTGAACCTTGGCACCGCCTTCGCCGGCAATGTCGGCAGCGCGGCGCGCAAGGAGTACACCGTGATGGGCGACGCCGTGAATGTCGCCGCGCGCGTGATGAGCAAGGCTGCATGGGATGAGATCTGGTGCAGCGAGGCGGCTGCCCAGGCGATCGCCAGCCGGATGGCGTGCGAAGATCGCGGCTCGCTGGCGCTCAAGGGCAAAGCGCTGCCACTCAGCCTGTTCCGGCTGCTCGGCGAGCGCGACCAGCCGTCCGCGGCGAGCCTGGATCAGGGCCCGCTGGTCGGCCGCGACGGCGACCTGGCATGGCTACGCGGCCAACTCGACGCGGCGCTGGGCGGCGCGGGGCGCGCGGTGCGGATCGCCGGCGAAGCGGGAGTCGGCAAGAGCCGGCTGACAGCCGAGCTGATCGGCGAGGCTGCCGCGCGCGGCGCGTCGGTGATCCCGGCGGCCTGTTTCTCGTACACCGCCGGCATCCCATATGCAGCCTGGGGCGAGTGGCTCAAGTCGCTGTGCGGAATCATCTCGGGCGATGCCGACGAGCTGCGCGAGCGCAAGATCGCCGAGCGGCTCCATCAGCTTGGCCCCGGTATGGCCGATTGGCTGCCGCTGCTGGGCGACCTGGTGCGGCTCGACGTGCCCGAGAACCGCCTGACTCGCGGCCTCGACCCGCAGATGCGCCAGACCCGCCGGTTCGAGCTATTGGGGCAGCTGCTGCTGCGTGCAGCCCAGGATCGGCCGGTGGTGGCGGTCTTCGAGGATCTGCACTGGGCCGACCCGATCTCGCTCGACCTGTGGAGACATGCTGCGCGCACGCTGGAAGGCCAGCCAGTGCTTCTGCTGGGGGTCCACCGGCCGATCGCCAGCTTCGACGCCGAGAGCGACGGCGCGGAGGTGCTGGAGCTGAAAGAGCTCTCGGACGATCAGAGCGGCAACCTGATCGCGGCGCTGGCCGGCGACGTGGCCCTGCCCGAGCCGCTCATGCGCAAGCTGGTCGAGCGCGCGGCTGGCAACCCGCTGTTCCTGGCCGAGCTGCTGCATGCGGTGATGCAGCGATTGGGGACTGGGGATTGGGGACTAGGGGCAGGTCAGCGCCTCCCAATCCCCAATCCCCAGTCCCCAGTCCCCAACATTCTCGACGACTTGCCCGACAGCTTGAACGGCCTGCTGCTCTCGCGGATCGACCGGCTGGATGAGAGCAGTCGCGGCGTTCTTCGGGTCGCCTCGGTGATCGGCCAGCGCATCCCGTTCGGCGTGCTTCACGCGATTCAGTTGCGCGATCAGCACACACTGATACGGCAGCTCGCCCGGCTGGACGAGCAGGAGATGACCGTGCTGGAGCGCACTGAGCCGCCGGAACGAGTCCACACCTTCCGCCACGCGCTGATCCAGGAGGTGGCCTACCAGAGCATGCTCTACGCGCGGCGGCGCGAGCTGCACGGGCGGATCGGCGACTACCTCGAGCGGCGCTATGGCGGCGACCTGGACGACTACTATGGCCTGCTGGCCCATCACTACGGCATGAGCGACCGGCGCGACAAGGCGATCGAATATCTGC
>DATFXE010000384.1:0-7329 GCA_035258585.1 Roseiflexaceae bacterium
GGAATGCGCCACAGCGCATTCCCACGCCGTCACAGCCACAAAATAAAGTGGTTGCAGGTGCTCCTTCGGGGCCGCTGCGCGGCCCCGAAGGAGCACCTGCAACCAGCAGTTTGGAATACTGCGCCCGCAACAATCTGAGGCTTGCTGCATCACAATGCCAAAAGATCCGATTGTAAAATTCGGGATGACACATGCCACCAAATATGCCAAATCAATGCACGTATCAGTAACAGAAACAGCCGTTATTAGTGCTCGGCAAAGCGCCCTGAGACGCTGAGTTGCTCGCCCGACTCGGCGCGCCTGCGCAGCTCCGTCAGCAAGGCGTCGACCTTCTCGGGAGTGAGGTCGCGGTAGTAGTCCAGGTTGGCCTGGAGCAGCGGCGCGCGATCGCAGTCGGCCAGGCATTTGACCCGCTGCAACGTAAACATGCCGTCCGGGGTGGTCTGGTCGGCCTTGATGCCGAGTGTCGACTCGAGGTGGCCGACGATCTCCTCGGCGCCCAGGAAGCAGCACGGCACGTCGTCACACACCTGCAAGACCCATTTGCCGACCGGCTTGTTGTAGAACAGCGTGTAGAATCCGACGACCTCGAACACATCGGTCGGCGGCAGGTCCAGGATCTCGGCCACCTCACGGATCGCAGGGTCGGTCAGGTGGCCATACTCATCCTGGGCAATATACAGGATCGGCAGCACCGCGCTGCGCTTCTGGGCGTAGCGGGAGATGATCGTATCGATCTCCTGGCCGTGTTTGTCGCGTAGACTCATACTGTGCTCAATTCCTCATTCGACGAAAGACGAAGGACGAAAGACCAAACACGAGATTTCAATCTGGCCTTTTGTCCTTGGTCCTTGGTCCTTCGTCATTACCGGTCAACCTCGCCCAGCACCGGGTCCATCGAGGCGATCAGCGCGACCAGGTCGGCCACCAGCCGGCCCTTAGCCATATGCGGCAGCGCCTGCAAGTTGATAAATGAGGGTGCGCGAATATGCACTCGGTAGGGCTTCGGGCTGCCGTCGCTGACCACATAGGTCGAAAGCTGACCGCGCGGCGATTCGATCGCCGACATGGCATCGCCGATCGGCGGCTTGAAGCCTTCGGTCCACAGCTTGAAGTGATGGATCAGCGACTCCATGCTGTGGGTGATCTCAGTCTTGGGCGGCGGCGAGATCTTGCGGTCGGTGGTTGTCCATGGCCCCGGCCCGAGATCCTGCAAGCGCTGGAGCGCCTGCTTGCAGATCTTAACACTCTCGCGAATTTCGGCCATGCGCACCAGGTAGCGATCGTAGATATCGCCGTTCTTGGCGGTCGGGATGGCGAAATCGTAGTTTTCGTAGCCGCAGTAGGGCATGTCTTTGCGCAGATCCCATGCCAGGCCGGTCGCGCGCAGCATCGGCCCGCTGATGCCGTAAGAGATCGCCGCCTCTGTGTCGATCGCCCCGACGCCGACGGTGCGCTCCAGCCAGATCGGGTTGCCAGTCAGCAAGTTCTCGTACTCGTCCGCGCGGCCGGGCATAATATCCAGAAACGCCGCGACCGTCGGCACGAAATCATCGGGCAGGTCGTAGGCCAGCCCGCCGACGCGGAAGTAGCTGGTCATCAGGCGCGCGCCCGAGACAAGCTCGAAGATATCGAGGATCTGCTCGCGCTCGCGGAAGGCGTACAGGAACACGCTCATCGCCGCCAGGTCCAGCGCGTGGGTGCCAAGCCAGACGAGATGGCTGGCGATGCGTTGAAGCTCGGTCAGCAGCACGCGCGCTGTCTGCGCCCGCTCCGGCACCACGCAGTCGAGCAGCTGCTCGACCGCCATGACATAGCTGAGGTTATTCGAGAGCGGCGCCAGATAGTCGGTGCGGTCGGTCAGGACCACTGCCTTCTGGTAGGTCTTGCTCTCCATCGTCTTCTCGATGCCGGTATGAAGGAAGCCGATGTCGGGCGCGACATTCACCACCGTCTCGCCATCGAGCTCAACCACCAGCCGCAGCACACCGTGGGTGCTCGGGTGGTGCGGGCCCATATTCAGGACCATCGTGTCCTGCTTGCCCTCCATTGCCGGCCGGATGATCTCCTGCGGCGACGGGACGGTGTACGGCGTCTTGGTTATTCTGGGCGCTGTGAGCGTTGTCATAACAACCTCTATAGGCAGTAGGCAGTTAGCAGTTAGCAGTAGTCAGCCACAGGTGGCTGCGGCCTGCCAACTGCCGACTGCTTACTCTTTGGCGAAAGGCTTATGCGCGTAGATCTGATCCTGGTTGAAGGTGAACGCGACCTCTTCTCCGCCCAGCGGCACGTCCTTGCGCTGCGGGTAGCCCTCCCAGTCGTCGGGCATCAAGATGCGCTGCAGGCCAGGATGGCCGCTGAAGGCGATCCCGAACATATCGAAGGTCTCGCGCTCCTGCCAGTTGGCGGTCGCCCATAGCCCCGTCAGAGTCGGCACGGCCGGGTTGCGCTCGGGCAGCCCAACTTTGAGGCAGACGCGGTGACGGTTCTTGTGCGACTGTAAGTGATAGACCACCTCGAAGCGCGGGTCGCGGCCGAGGTAATCGACACCGCACAGGTTTTCGAGGAAGTTGTAACTCAGATCCGGGTCGTCGCGCAGGAAGGCCGCCACATCGACGATCGCCTCCGGCCCGACGAAGATGCTGACCACGCCGCGGAACTCGTTGGTCTTCTGGATCGCATCCGGCAGCACCTGGCGCAGCCGCTCGACCACCGTTGCGTTGTCCATATTCCCTCAGTAGGCAGTAGGCAGTAGGCAGTAGGCAGCATTGTTGACTGCCTATTGCCTACTGCCTACTGGCGACTATACGTGGATTCGCTCGCGCTTCTCCAAGGGCTTGAACTCGCCGTTGAGCTTCATCCGCCTGACTTTCTCATGCAGCTGGATGATGCCGTCGATCAGCGCTTCGGGGCGCGGCGGGCAGCCCGCGACATATACATCGACCGGCACGATCTCGTCGACGCCCTGGACGATCGCATAGTTATTGAACACACCGGCGCACGAGGCGCAGTCGCCCATCGCGATCACCCACTTTGGATCGCTCATCTGGTCGTACAGGCGGCGTATCACCGGCGCCATTTTGCGCGAGACGCGCCCGGCCACAATGATCAGGTCGGCCTGACGCGGGGAGGCGCGGTTGATCTCCATCCCGAACCGCGAGAGGTCGTAATTTGCGGCCTGCGAGCTCATCATCTCGATCGCGCAGCAGGCCAGGCCGAACAGCAACGGCCACATGGCGTTAGTGCGGCCCCAGTTCACCACATACTCAAGCGAGGTGGTGACGATGCCCATATCGCCGGCTTTTTCTTCTAGTCCCATTCGAGTGCCCCTCGCTTCCAGATATAGTATAGGCCGATCAGCAAAATGATCATAAACACGCCCATCTCGATCAGGCCAGGTATGCTAAGCCGCTTGTAGACCAGCGCATACGGGAAGAAGAAGACCACCTCGATATCGAACAGGATGAAAATCATCGCGACGAGGTTGAACTTTATTGGAAAGCGCCGCTGGGCATTTCCGATCGGCTCCATGCCGGACTCATATGGCATGAGCTTGCGCTTGGTCGGGCGTTTGGGGCCGAGTTGGCCCGAGAGCACGATCACAAACACAGCGATGAACACTGCTACCAGAAACATCACCAGGATGGGCACATAATCTAAGAGCATAGCGCTGGCTCCTTAGCTGATGGAGTGTTGATCATCGCCGGAAGTGATCGCCGCTCTGGCGCCGGGCTGCGGCTGTGCGCTGGCCAGGTCGCCCTGGCGTGTGTGGAAGAGCGATTGCGCTTGCATTATACGCATATTGGCGTTTGTGTCAAGAAGAACAAAGTTTGTGTGTGGTGCTTTTCCTTTAATGACACGACTTACGCGGTGGTGGGGTTTGTGGGGGCGGAGCCTCCCCAAACCTCCCCGCAATAGACGACCAGGTAAGTTCTGTTAACGAGAATCCCAACAAAAAGAAGGACGAAGGACTGGCATAGCCATTCGTCCTTGGTCCTTCGTCCTTGCTTGACCTTACGCCTCGGCTTCGCCGTTCTGCTCGGGCGCGGCAGCGGCTGGCTCGGCGGCAGGGCTGCCGCCGCGATCGCCCTCGCCCACGCGGCGCAGGCTCAGGCCCATGCGCTGGCGCTGCTTGTCCAGGCTGATGATCTTGGCCGTCACCGTCTGCCCTGGCTGGAGCAGGTCGCGCGGCTGCGCCTGCGGATCGACATCCAACTCGCTGGCGTGGATGAGCCCCTCGACCGCCTCTTCGATCTGGACGAACGCGCCGAACGGTGCGACATTCGTCACCGGCCCGCTGACGATCTGGCCCAGGCTGTAGCGCTGGTCGATCGTCTCCCACGGGTTGGACTGGAGCCTGCGCAGGCTCAGGCCGATCCGCTCGCGCTCGGCGTCGATCTCGACCACCATGACCTTGACCTCCTGGCCGGGGCTGAGCACCTCGCGTGGGTGATTGACCCGCTGCCACGAGAGCTCGGAGATGTGCGCCAGGCCGTCGGCACCGCCCAGGTCGATGAACGCGCCGAAGTTGGTCAGCTGGTTGACGCGGCCGCTGAGGATATCGCCCGGCTGCAGCTCGGTCAGTAGGCGATGCTTCTGGGCCTTGCGCCACTCCTGCGTCGCGCTACGCTCCGAGAGCACAAGGCGATTGCGCTCGCGATCGACCTCGATCACCTTGAGCGGGATCGTTTGCCCGACCATGCGCTGCAGCGCCTGCTGGCGCTCCTCCGAGGCGGTGCGGCCATGCAGCTGCGCCACCTGTGAGGCTGGCACGAAGCCGCGGATGCGGTTGAACTGGACCAGCAGGCCGCCCTTATTGTAGCCAATCACCTGGCCCTGGATGATGCCGCCATCGCCTTGCAGCCGGCTGGCCTCCTCCCAATCGCGCGCCACCTGGACCATGGTCAGCGACAGCACCAGGTCGCCCTCGCGATTCTCAGGATCCTGAATATACACCTGGATCGGTGCGCCAACCTTCAGCCCGCTGAGATACTCATCGCCCATCTGCCGCAGGTCCTGCTGGGGGATCACGCCCTCGCGTTTGGTGCCGATCGAGACCAGTACGCCATTGTCCTCGATCTGCATCACCACGCCATCTCGCAGCTCGCCGCGCTGAGGACGCGCATAATCATACTCGTCGAGCAGCTGCGTCCAGTCAAGCTCTTCGATGTCATTCATGTCGGTAGCGCCGGAAGACGAAGTCATGAACAAACCTCCAAAAATTTGGGATGCTACTCTACCGTTCCGCTCCGTCGGTAGATGCGAATAGAACATATCACTTCGCGGAGCGGAAAGAACCGGCGCGACCTCTCGGCCGCACTCCAGTTGGCAAGCCGCGCCAGCGCCGCGAAAGGCGCTTCTAGCGCGCATGCCGCGCCCAGTGTCGGTGCCCGCGAAGGCTCCGCGCTGGCTGGCTCCTGTGATCTCGGCGTTGGTGCGTTTCGAGAGGTGCGGGAGGTGAGCCGCAAGCGGAGTGAGGAATATGTTTTACACGTCTACGCATTATACCGCGTGTGCTAGGGGCTGTCAAATTTGCTTTTGGCCCTCCAATCACCTATACTGGCACCCATGACACGCGGGGTGGGTGATCGGGTGATTGGGTGACAGGGTGAATCTGTCACCCAATCACCCGATCACCCGTCCACTTATGCTCATGAGTCTGATTTTCATCTTCATCGATGGCGTGGGGCTCGCGCCGGCCGGCCCCGACAACCCGCTCGCGACTGCCGACACCCCGGCGCTGCGCGCGCTGCTCGGTGGCCCGCTGACGATCGAGCAGGCCAGATCAGAGGCTGGAGGCTGGAGGCTGGAGGCTAGTTACCAGTCTCCAGTCTCCAGTCTCCAGTCTCCTGTGCTCTTGTTCAAGCCGATCGACGCGACGCTGGGCGTGGACGGGCTGCCCCAAAGCGGGACCGGCCAGACGGCGCTGCTGGCCGGCGTCAACGCGGCCGAATTGCACGGGCGGCACCAGCCGCACTTCCCGCCGGTGGCGCTCAGGGGGCTGTTGGCCGAGCGCAGCATCTTCCAGCGGCTCCTTGAGCACGGCCGCCGGGCGACGTTCGCCAACCCGTTCGGGCCGGGCTACTGGCAGGCGGTTGCGGCACGGCGTATCCGTCGTTCGGCCAGCGTGATCGCCGCCGAAGGCGCCGGTCTACGCTTCCGCGATGGCGATGACCTGCGCAACGGCCGCGCGGTCTCCTGGGATGTGACCAACGCGGCCATGCGCGCCCGCGAGATCGAGGCACCGCTTGTCGCGCCTTCCCAGGCGGGCGCAAACCTCGCGCGGCTGGCGCTGGGTCACGATCTGGTCTTCTACGAAAGCTTTCTGCCCGACCTGGCAGGCCACGGCCGGTTGACCAAGGACCAACGACCAAGGACCAACGATGAATCTGATGCTCGCAGCACCCCTTCGTCTTTGGTCTTTGGTCTTTGGTCGGTCGAGGCACAGATTCACGCGGCGATGAACTTGCTCGACGGCTTGATCGGCGGTGTGCTGGCGTCCATGCGTCCCGAGGATATATTGCTGCTGACCAGCGATCATGGCAATGTCGAAAGTCTTGCGGCTCCTGGGCATACTCGCAACCCTGTGCCGCTGCTGGTGGTTGGTCCGGCCGCGCCAGCGTTTGAAGGCGTACACAGCATCATGGACCTGGCGGATGTGATCGAGCGGGTGAGGGATGATAGGTGATGGGTAATGGCCGGCAACTGACGATTGACAACCCCGAGCAATTGAGAGGAAAGGCCATGCAACGCATCGGCGTGCTCTACAATCCGTTCTCCGAGCCATCGACACGCGTCTCGGTCGAGATCGCCGAATGGCTGCGCGGGCACGGCATCGAGGCCTGGCGTGGGGTATCGCATCAGGGCCGCGACGAGCCAGGCGTGCTGGAGGGGCTGGATCTGCTGATCGCGCTGGGCGGCGACGGCACCGTGCTGCGCGCTGCGCGGCTGGCGATCCCGCGCGGAATCCCGGTGCTGCCAGTGGCGCTGGGGCACTTAAGCTTCATGGCCGAGCTTCAGCCGGAGGAGCTGATCGCCGGCCTGGAGGCGCTGCTGGCTGGCCAGGGCTGGTTCGACGAGCGCACACTGATCGAGGCGACTATCTTCCACGATGGCCACGGCGGTGGGGCGCCTGAGCGCAGCCTGGCGCTAAACGAGGTCCTGCTGGCCCGCGGCGAGATCAATCGTATTGTGGCGATCGACGTGGAGATCTACGATGCGCGCCTGACAACGTATCACTCCGATGGTCTTATCGTCGCAACCGCGACCGGCTCGACCGCCTATGCCCTCGCGTCCGGCGGCCCAATAATCGACCCGCGCTCTAAAGCG
>DATFXE010000385.1:0-4339 GCA_035258585.1 Roseiflexaceae bacterium
GGGGTGCGGGGGCGGGCCTGCGGCCCGCCCCCGCACCTCCACCCGACGGGTTCAGAAGGGTAGGTATCACTCTAGCGGTGGGGTCTGGGCGGCAAAGCCGCCCCCAGATCAGATTTTTCTGGTGGTCGTACTGGCGGCAAGGCAGCCAGTACGACCACCAGAAAAGGCATCAGGAAGGGTTGCGCCCTTCCTTACCTACTCTTGTGAGCACCCGACGGGGAGGTCTGGAGGGGCCAAAGGCCCCCTCCAGACCTCCCCGTCAAAACCACTATCGTCTGCCGTCATAACCAGAAAGCGATTTTCTGCCGACGTGTAATAGTGCGACTTTGCCGCCTGCTACTCCACCTGCTCCAGCGCCTCATAATGCGTAAGAATCCGCTCGCTGCGGATCACCTTGCCTGCGGCATCGCGCACGACCCTGCCCGTCACCACGTCCATCGCCGGCTCGATATAGGTCGCCGGCTGAACATCCGGATCGCCGACGGTGAAGGCGTGCTTGAGGATCTTTGGCCTGGCGACGCTGGTGGTACGTCCGTCGCCTACCCCCCACAGCGCGACGGTCAGGCGACCCTCCGCGCCAACATCGACGACGATTGTGATTGGGTTGGGTGTGTCATTGCGCCAGCGCAGATCGAGGTTGGGCGCGTAGACGGCGGCGTCCATGCCAGGCTGGTCGCGCACGTAGGAGATCATTCGGCTGTGGCCATGGCGCTCGTCGATCGGCAGACCGGCCGCGAACACGGCGCGATACAATAGCGTCGAGACGCGGCAGATTCCGCCGCCGACGTCGTCGCGGATGCGCCCGTCGACGATCGCCGGGGCGGCCAGGTAGCCCGCGCGCGCCGACACCTCGCCAAGCACCTTGTTGTAGGAGAGCGCCTGGCCGGGCTCGACTGTCCGGCCATCGAGCCGCGCCGCGGCCAGGCGCATGTTCTTGCCCGTGGTTGAATCGGGCGCGAACGTGAGCGTCGCCGTGGCAAGCTGTGCGACTGGCTGGGCTGGCGCACGTAGTTCGGCCGAGAGCTCGCGCGCGCGGGCATACTCGTCGCCAAGCTGACCGAGCAACACCTCATAGGGCGTGCCGGCGTGCTCGGGGTGGTATTCGAAGCGCGCGCGTTCGAAATACTGCACCAGGTAGATCTTGCCATCAATCTGATTGACTTCGTGGAACTCTTCGGAGATCGGGTAGCCGAACACTGCTATCTGGCCGTTGCCGAGCCAGAATGCGCCGAACGCGCCCCCGAGCGTGTGGCCGGTGGCCGGGAAGTATGCCCGCGCGCTTGGCTGGGTATCGGCGGGCTGGGGCGCAAAGGCGGGTCCGGCGCGCTCGCGCGTCAGGATGCTGCCAAGCAGCGTCAGGGAGATATAGTATGGGGCGGGCAGCTCGGGGTGCAGCTCGAAGCGTGCGCGCTCGAAATACTGCACCCGCATGCCATCCTGCTCGATCAGCTCGGTGAGCGGCAGGCCGAAGATATCCAGGCCGCCGTGCGAATCGTAGAAGCGCTTGATCGCCGGAACCATATTGTGGCCGGTGGCCACCACATACGCGAACCGGGCCTGCTTGCCTGCCGGCGAGGCCGCCCGCAGCGCCGGCCTGGCTGTCGCGTAGATCGCGGCCAGCGGCAGCGCCAGCGCCAGGATCAGGAAAACATGAAGCTGCGTGCGAGTGCGTCGAAAGTGCATTGTTCCAGCTCCTGCCAATCTGCTCTTCGATTTTCGCGGGCCTCATTCGGAAAACGTCGCAGGAGCGGGGTCGGTGACGGGTGGCAAGATGACAAGATGACAAGATGACGGTCGGCAGGAGGCAGTAAGCAGTGGGCTGTCGGCAGTGTAACTGCTTACTGCTCACTGCTTACTGCGGACTGAGATCGGCTATTCGCGTCTCCCTAGCAGCAAATAGGTCGCCATTGTGCCCTTGCCCTTTACCTGCACTTCGCCGCGCTCCTCGAATAGGTAGCGGTCGCGCAGGCGCTCGTAGGTGGCGGCGCAGACCTGGATCTGGCCGGGCAGGCCGTGCGATTCCATGCGGCTGGCGGTGTTGACTGTGTCGCCCCACAGGTCGTAGATGAATTTTTTAGTGCCGATCACGCCGGCGATCGCCGGGCCGCTGCTGATGCCAACCCGCATATCGAACACCTCGCCGCGTCGCGCGCTGAACCGGGCGATCGCCCGCTGCATGGCCAGGGCCATGTCGGCCACGGCGGCGGTATGATACGGGTGCGGCTTGGGTAGCCCGCCGGCCGCCATATACGAGTCGCCGATCGTCTTGATCTTCTCCAGGCCATAGCGCTCGGCCAGCTCGTCGAACAGCGAGAAGATCTCGTTCAACAGGCCAATCAGCTCGGTCGGCGCGATCCGCGCGGCCAGCTTCGTGAAGTCGACGATATCGGCGAACAGCACGGTTACGTCGTCGAACTGCTCGGCGATCGGCTTGTGGCTATGCTTGAGCCGATCGGCGATCGGCTGCGGCAGGATGTTCAGCAGCAGGCGCTCGGATCGGGCCTGCTCGGCCTGGAGCTGCTGAAGATAGGCCTGCTCCTGGTCACGCAGCCGCTTGGTCTCCAGGCAGGCGCTGACGCGCGCACGCAGTAGGAGCGGGTCGCAGGGCTTCAACATATAGTCGGCCGCGCCAAGCTCGATGCAGCGCACGATGCTGGACATATCCTCCACGCCCGAGATCACCACCACCGGAATCTGGCGCAGCTGCGGGTCGGCGCGGATCTGCTCGAGCACCTGGTAGCCGTCCATCTCGGGCATCAAAATATCGAGCAGTACCAGGTCGAATGGGCGCTCGCGTAGCAGCGCCAGCGCCTTCCGGCCGTTCTCCGCCACGCTGGCGGTGTGGCCCTGGAGCTTAAGCAGGCGCGAGAAGTTGCGCCGGTTGGCCTCGAAATCGTCCACCACCAGCACCGCGCAGCGCTCCGGCCAGACATCAAGGCCGGCGGCGGGTGCGGCCGGCGGCTCGCCAGGGCGCGTTCCAAGGCCGCGAAATGATGGCGTGTAGCGGCCGGTCCAGCGGGCGATCGTCTCGCGCTCGGGGGCGCGCGGCTCGTCCAGGCAAAGATCGTCGAGTGCGGGGGCTTTGCGGTCGATCGTGTGTAGCATGCTGACTCCTCGCTTGATTGTCGCGCGGGATCGGCAGGATCGGTTTCGTCAGCCATAGAGGTCACGAGGGCAAATAGAAGAGAGAAGGGCTCCTCCTTGCGACCTCTGTGCGCTCTGTGGCTCGAACTGCATGTGCTCAGTCGGCGCGCGATGGGTGCTTGGTTGTTGGCAGCGGCGGGCAGCGCTAGGTTTTCTCTATTGCGAATTGTAGTGCGGCGAGATGACAGCCAGGTGAGGAGCATATAGGCTGTCTTAACCAAATTTTTACTGTCTTGGAAACAGCAACGCGCCTACGATGCAGGTGCGTAGATAACATAACGATGCTATATCGTTACGACAAAAGAGTCATCTCAATTCCCTAGTAAACGATACCGATCGACGCCAGCACAGCCACAGCGGCCCTCCAAACCTCCTGCTTGCGTGAGTCTCAGGTCATTATGATCACGCGTAGTAACGATCTTTCGCCCGCGCTTGATAAACCGCTTGCGCCCGCATTGATGTGAGCAAGACGTATACATATCCGGCCGGGCGGTATCGGCATCACGGGGCCGGGCGCGGCCGGGGTGACGGAGGAGCCAATGCGAGCGCAACAGAGCAGGCAGAGCCAGCAGGATAGTTATGAACTCTTCCGCCGCGCGATTGTCGAGCGCGACGAGCAGGCATGGATCGAGAGCGCGACCCGCTACCGCCCACTGCTGGCGGCCTGGGCCGGCCGGTGCAGCGCTAGCGCAGCGCTGACCGAGAGCTACGACGATCTCGCCGATCAGGCCTTCGCACGCGCCTGGGCCGCGCTTTCGCCCGAGCGTTTCGCCAGCTTCCCCACGCTGGCGGCGCTGCTGGCCTATCTGCGCGCCTGCGTCACGACCACTGTGATCGATCACGCCCGATCGGAGCTGAGCCGCGATCGTGTGGAGCAGTCGATCGAGGCCGAAGAGGTCGCGACACCCGAACAGGTAATCATTGATCAGTTCCAGCGGCGCGAAATCTGGCGGATCGCGGAACGCGCCGCCGTGAGCGAGCAGGAGCGCGTGGTGCTGCGCGAAACGTTCGTGTATGATCTGCCGCCGCGCGCGATCCAGCGGCGCCACCCCGAACTGTTCGTCGACGCGCATGCGATCTACGTCACCAAGCGCAACCTTTTCGATCGGCTCGAGCGCTGCCCCGAACTGCGCCAGGTGTACCAGGAGTGGCAAGGGAGGTAAACCCGGCCGCCTTACATATACAGCGGGCCGGC
>DATFXE010000386.1:0-6574 GCA_035258585.1 Roseiflexaceae bacterium
TGGTCGCCAACATCTGCCAGTGCCAGGCGCTGCCGGTGAAAGATTTGACCGCGGACGATACCCTGATCGCAGTGCTGCCGTTCTTCCACATCTATGGCATGACGATCTTGATGAATCTGGCGCTCTGCGAGGGCACAACCGTCGTCACCATGCCGCGCTTCGACATCGAGCAGTTTCTGCAGATCATGCAGGACTACCGGGTGACCTTCGCCTACCTGGTGCCGCCGATCGTGCTCGCCCTGGCCAAGCATCCCTCGGTGGACAAGTACGATCTCTCGAAGCTCAGAGCGCTCAACTCGGGCGCCGCGCCGCTGGGCGAAGATCTCGCGCACGCCTGCGCCGCGCGCCTGGGCTGCCTGATCAAGCAGGGCTACGGCCTGACCGAAACCAGCCCGGTGACCCACACCAACCCGCTGATCCGTGAGCAGATCAAGATCGCGTCGGTTGGGCCGTGCATCCCGAATACCGAGTGTAAGGTGGTGGATGTCGCCAGTGGGGCGGCCTTGGGGCCGAACCAGCCGGGCGAGATCTGGGTGCGCGGCCCGCAGGTGATGCTAGGGTACCTCAACCGGCCCGACGCCACTGCCGCCATGATCGACGCCGAAGGCTGGCCGCGCACGGGCGACATCGGCTACGCCGACGCGGATGGCTACTTCTACATCGTGGATCGCATCAAGGAGCTGATCAAGTACAAGGGCTACCAGGTGGCGCCGGCAGAGTTGGAGGCGGTGCTGCTGGCGCACCCGGCGATCGCTGACGCGGCGGTGATCCCCAGTGCGGACGAGGAGGCCGGCGAGGTGCCGAAGGCCTATGTGGTGCGCCGGGGCGCGGTGAGCACCGACGAGGTGATCGCCTTCGTCGCCGAGCGCGTGGCGCCGTACAAGAAGGTGCGCGCGGTCGAGTTTATCGAGCAGATCCCGAAATCGGCCAGTGGAAAGCTCCTGCGCCGCGTGCTGATCGAGCGCGAGCGGGCGCGGTAGCACTGGGTGAGGCCAGCCCAGTGCAGGCGAGCGAACATTGGGAGACGATACAAAGGAGCACGCGGTGGATCTGCATGGAAAAGTGGCCGTGATCACCGGGGCGGCCAGCAGCATCGGCGCCGCCACCGCCCGGCTGTTCGCACAGTCCGGTGCTCAGATCGTCATCGCCGGTGTGCAAGACCAGCGCGGACAGCGGTTGGCCGAGGAGCTTGGCCCGGCTGCGCGCTCCATGCACTGTGACGTGAGCAGCGAGGCGCAGGTGCGACCCTGAGCTTTCAGCGGAAAGTCGTGCCGGTCGCAGCGTGATGCTGCGCGACGTGCTGCTCAGGCAGTTCATGTGACAGACTCAGGCGCACAGCGCGATGATGTGCATGAAACTGGTATGGTACAGCAAGGAGACACATCATGAACGGCCTGCAAAAAGCCGGCGGCTATGCCGCATGTCAGCGGTTCAACGGCGCCCCGAAGCCTACGCTGATACGTCATTGCCCATCGGCGATGCCCACTAACGCTTCTCCGATCGCCTGCTCCAGCGTCATCGCCTGTCCCGCGTCCCAGGCAGCCGCGAAAGCTGCTTCGCCGAGTTGGGTGCGCAGGGTCGCTATAAGACGCTCGTAAGTATCACGATAGCGTGGAATGGTCGTTATATCAGTAGTGTTGCGCAGAACTGCTACGACCCCGCAGAGTCGCGCTGCCCGCTGTGGGTGCCCTTGTACCTCGGCCACCCTGGCTAATCCCTCTAACAGATCGATAATATGGACATATTTGTCCCCCAATTCCCGAAACACAGTCAGGCTCTCTGAGAAAAGCTGCGCCGCCCGGATACTGTCTCCCTGCTCCAGAGCCGACCAGCCGAGGTTGTGGAGCGATACGGCGATACCCCACGTGTATCCCAGTTTCTGACGCAACGCGAGACTCTCCGTATATAGTGCGCGGGCGCGCTCATAGTCACCCTGAACAAATGCGAGATTTCCTAAATTGTTGAGTGCCTCAGCGATGCCACGCTTGTCCTCGAGGTCCTGGAAGCGCGTCAAGCTTTCCTCACTCGTTACTCTCGCTCGCTGGAAATCGCCCTGACGCCGCGCTGTGTGCCCCAAATTGATCAGTACATCAGCGATACTTTGTTTGTCACCCAATCCTCGCTGCGGATGACAAGCGTGGTGGGCAACAGCCCCATTATACGTCCGCGCGCATCGAGAGACAACGGAGGGCCTTGCGATCTGCTTGCGATCGGTCGCTACACTGCTCGCAGATCGGGATCGAGAAGTAGGGACGCCATGACCAAGGAGCCGCCGGCATACCGCTCGTACCTGCTGCGCCTGTGGCGAGTGGAGCACGAGGGACAATCGGTCTGGCGCGCCTCGCTGGAGAGCGCGCAGACTGGCGAGCGCCACGCGTTTGCCGACCTCGCGAGTTTGTGCGCCTTTCTGTCGGAGCAGACGGCGGGTGATAGTGATTCAGGCAAAAGCGCGCCCGCGCACACGCCATGATGCGATCGCCCACGACCCGGGAAGCTGCTACTGCCGGACGCGAAGTAGCTGGACACGCTGTGGGCTTCGGCACAGCCGAATCTCGAGGATGAGCGGGGTTGGATCAATGGGGAGCGCGGCATAACGCTCGCCAATCGGGCGGGCGCGCTCCACTCATCAGCTCGCCTGCTGGGCATCAAATACGGAATCCACAGGCACTGCAAAGCCAGCGAGCAGCACTGATGTCGCCGTTTCGCCTCGTTCTTTATGCAGCTCTCAGTAATTCGCCTGCGACACTATCCCGCGCCGCCGTAGTAGAAATATGCGCTCCTGGCTTGAAAACCAGCGCATTGTACGCTATAGTATGGCCTCGCACGAAGAGAGATGTCGAGGTCACGCCTATGCCGGTTGTCACTGCCCCCAGCACGCTCGGCGAGTTTCCGCTGTTTCGCGATCTGACGATCGAGCAGCTGACGCGCCTGAACGATCTGCTGCGCCGAAGAACCTTTCCAGCCGGGACCAACCTGGCCAGCGTCGAGGAGCCGGGCGAGGTGGTCTATCTCATCCTCGATGGCACGGTCAAGATCTATGTCACGCAGGCCGACGGCAATGACGTGATCATCGCCTTCGGCGGCCCCGGCGATGTCGAGGGCGAGATGAGTGTGCTCGACAGCGTCGCCGCCGGCCGCTCGGCCAATATCGTCACCCAGGAGCAGACTACGGTGCTATGGCTCGACCGGGTCAATTTTCAGGAGTGCATGCGCACCATGCCAGCGATCGCGCTTAATTTGCTGCGCATCCTCTCGGATCGGCTGCGGCTGGCCAACGAGCGCATCCAGGCGCTCTGCGCCCTGGATGTGTACGGGCGTGTCGCGCGGCAGATCCAGTCCTTCGCGCGCCAATACGGCAAGCCCGACGCGCACGGCGCCGTGGTCATCCCCATCCGCCTGACCCAGAGCGATATCGCCAGCCTGGTGGGCGCGACGCGCGAGCGGGTCAACCAGGTCATGACCTCCTTCAAGCAGCAAGGCTATATCTCCGTCGATCGCAACTACCGCATCAGCGTCCACAACCCCGACGCGCTGGAGCGGTATTGCCAGTGAGCAGCGAGCAGTAGGCAGTAAGCAGTAGGCAGGCGGCAGTCCACTGCTTACTGCCTCCTGCCTCCTGCCTCCTGTGAAAAACTCCACACTTCCCCTGTAACCCACTTCGCTGCTGCGCCCGAGCTTCCTCGCTAGAATAGTGTCATGCCCGCTACGGAACTAGCACCCGCCCTTCAGGGCCAGACACAGCGAGGTGAGCACGTTGTACGCGATGCACGGAACTCAAACCACTGCTACGTCTCCCACGACGACTGCGAAGCACGCTATTCGGTCGCGAGCGGCCGAGCGGCGCGACGGAATCGTCCCCAACCACAGCAGCGACTGCGACGCCGGCTACGAGCTGTTCCGGCGCGCCATCCTGGCGCGGGACGAAGACGCCTGGATCGAGATCGGCACGCGCTACCGTGCGATGCTGATCGCCTGGGCCGGTCAATCCAGCGTGATGGGCTCGATCGACGAAGCCTGTGAGGATGTCGCCGACCGTGCGCTGGCGCGCGCGTGGGCGGCGCTGTCGCCGACGCGGTTCGCCAGCTTCCCGAATCTGGCCGCGCTGATGGGCTATTTGCGCGCGTGTGTCAGCGCCACGGCGATCGACATGGCGCGGGCACGGGCCGTGCGCGATCGCGCCTATCAGAAGCTGGACCCGGCCGTAACGGCGACACCAGAGCAGGTGGTGATGGAGGAGCTCGATCGGGCCGATCTCTGGCGCGCGGTGCTTGGCGCGATCGCTTGCGAGCGCGAGCGCACCGTGCTGATCGAGAGCTTCCAGCTCAATTTGCCGCCGCGCACGATCCTGGCGCGCCACCCCGATCTTTTCGCCGATGTCGCCGAGGTGTACATGGCCAAGCGACACCTGATCGGCCGGCTCCAGCGCGATCCAAATGTGCGCCGCTTCGGCGGCAACCATTTCGCCGGCTAGAACGTTCCAACGTTTCAACATTAATTAGGATATGGAGAACATAGTTATGAGCAACAAGAAAGTGCGTGTCGCAATCATCGGCGTCGGAAACTGCGCTTCCTCGCTCGTCCAGGGCGTCCAGTTCTATCACAACGCCGCCGAGGGCGAGCAGGTGCCCGGCCTCATGAACGTCAATCTGGGCGGCTATCACGTACGCGATGTCGAGTTCTCGGCCGCCTTCGACGTCGTCGACAGCAAGGTCGGTCTGGATCTCTCGGAGGCGATCTTCGCCCAGCCGAACAACACGATCAAGTTCGCCGATGTGCCGGACCTAGGCGTGCGCGTCCAGCGCGGCATGACCCACGACGGCCTGGGCAAGTATGTCAGCACTCGTGTGAAAAAGGCGCGCGGATCGACGGTGGATATCGTCAAGATTCTGCGCGAGAGTGGCACCGACGTCGTCGTCAGCTATCTGCCAGTCGGCTCGGAAATGGCCACCAAGTGGTATGTCGAGCAGATTCTGGAGGCTGGATGTGGCTTTATCAACTGCATCCCGGTCTTCATCGCCTCGCAGCCATACTGGGCCAAGCGTTTCGCCGACCGCAAGCTGCCGATTATCGGCGACGACATCAAGAGCCAGGTCGGCGCGACGATCACCCACCGCATGTTGGCGAACCTGTTCCGCGAGCGCGGCGTCAAGCTCGACCGGACCTATCAGCTCAACTTCGGCGGCAACATGGACTTCTACAACATGCTCGAGCGCGAGCGACTGGAGTCGAAGAAGATCTCCAAGACCGGCGCCGTCACCAGCCAGCTCGACTACCAGCTGCCCGCCGACGACGTGCATGTCGGCCCCAGCGACTACGTGCCGTGGCTGACCGACCGTAAGTGGGCCTACATCCGCCTCGAAGGCACCACCTTCGGCAATGTGCCGCTGAACGTCGAGGTCAAGCTGGAGGTCTGGGATAGCCCCAACAGCGCCGGCGTGGTGATCGATGCGGTGCGCTGCGCCAAGCTGGCGATGGACCGCGGGCTGGGCGGGCCGGTGATGGGCCCGTCGGCCTACCTGATGAAGACGCCGCCCAAGCAGTACACCGACGATATCGCCCGCCAGATGACCGAGGCGTTCATCAGCGGCGAGCAGGCGCCGGCGACGATCGAGGGCATCCGCGAGAAGGTAGCGGTCGAGCAGATCTAACACGCTACACATAAGCTGACGCAAGGGGCGGCTCGAAGATGAGTCGCCCCTTGCGTGCTCTTGCGCCGCTCTCCAGAGCGATCAAGCCCGAAGCGTATCAATGGCACGCTCACTGCTACAGAGGGATCAGAGCGATCGTGAAGGAGGAAAATCAATGCAACACACCATCACGTTGGGCGCCTCGGTGCGCTGTGCCGATGGCGAGACCGGCACAATCGACGGGCTGATCGTCAACCCGAACCGCAATCACGTCGATTATGTCATTCTCCGCGCCAGCCAGCCGGGCGGACACGAGTATTTCGTACCGAGCGGCTACATTCAGCGCGCCAGCGCGCGCGAGCTGAGCTTGCCCTATACCTCGTCCCAGCTCGAAGATCTGCCGCACCCCGATCGACCTGCGCAGCAAGGTACGGTGCTGTCCAATCTGGACGACCTGATTGTAGCACGCCACCAGACGATCGTACGTGATGCGGCCGGCGATCGGCTGGGCATGTTTCACGGCGCGATCGTCAATTCGGATCTGGAAGTCCAGGCACTGCTGCTTGCCGAGACGCCCGACCGCGCGATCCCGATCGTGCAGCTTGCGCCGCACAGCGACGCCACGGGCGACCTGTTCGTACAATTAGTACACCAGGCAGCGTCCGAAGCCGCTGAAGCTACCCCATAAGCAATCTGGTATACGACGGCATCGCTCGGCTTGGAGCATTCTGGATTGACAATTGGCGTGCGACCTGTAGGCCGCTCGACGGCCTTCTGGCCACCAGAAGGCCGCATTCCACTATGCTCGAAAGTGTAAAGTAACCATGAAACATGCCTGAGGCGCACATTAGGCATGGTTCGATTCGAACACAATCAGGTTGACAGTTGGGGAGGTGTGGAGGGGGCACCCAGAGGGTACCCGGGCCCCTCCACACCTCCCCAACGGT
>DATFXE010000387.1:0-2571 GCA_035258585.1 Roseiflexaceae bacterium
GACCGAAGGCGATGCGGTCCTGATCTTCGACGATACGGGGTTTCTCAAGCAAGGACGCTCGTCGGTCGGGGTGGCGCGCCAGTATACGGGGACGGTTGGCAAGGTCGCCAACTGCCAAGTCACGGTCAACTGCCACTACGCCGAACGAACGATTGCCTGGCCGATCGCCACGCGGCTGTATTTGCCCCAGGAGTGGTGTGCCGATGCTACGCGCCGCACCAAGGCCCATATCCCCGACGACGTGCAGGGAGAGACCAAGCCGGAGATCGCCTTGGCGCTGCTCTCTCAGGCGCGCGAGTGGGGCGTGCCGCACGCCTGCGTGACCGCTGATGCCGACTATGGCGACAACCGAACTTCCTCGACGGTTTGGAGGCTCGCGACGAGCGATATGTTGTGGCCATTCGAGCGGAAGAGCGTCCGAGTGGCAGGCACAGGAGCGAGCGGGCTGACGCGCGTCGATGCGGTTCTGGCAGCGCGGGCCAGCAGGCGCTGGCGGAGCATCCGCTGGCGCGAAGGCAGCCGCGGTTGGCTGCTCGCCCAGTTCCACGCCGTACGCGCTTGGCGCCAGACCAGCCAAGGCGAGTGGCGCATTGGGTGGTTGATTGGTGAACCAGTGGCGGACACGAATGGTGATCGCCGCTAGTACTGGAGTAACTTCCCACCCACGACACCGCTGGTGGTGATGGTCTCCTCTATGCATCGCCGGCATGGCGTGGAGCGCTTTCATCAAGACGCCAAAGAGCTGTTGGGGTGGGATCAGTATCAGGGCAGACTGTGGCATGGTTTCCATCGCCAAGCCGCGCTGATCATGCTGAGCTACAGCTTTTGGTTTGGCAAGAGTGGCAGCAGCGTGAGCAGCAGGGTCGGAGCCGCGGGCGACCGCGCGGGCGTTTTTCCCCCTCGGCCGGATCGCCGCCGCTGCTCACTGGCAGCGATCCACCGCCAAGTGTGTGAGGGGTTGTTGTTTCTGGCAATTGAAGAGCTCATCCGAACAAACCGTATTGAAGAGTATCGGCCGCGTCGAAACTGACAAAGTAGTACTAGGCCCACGAGCGGCGCGCGCGAAGATGTGGTAGCATGGATACATGCAGCTGGGAACAGACAACCTGAGCGATTTGCGCCCCGGCCAGCGTGCAATGGCCGCTCCGCCGCTGCTCAGCAGCGCCGGCCTCGGCTGGGCCGGCCTGCGGCTTGGCGTCTGGAGCGATAGCGTCCCTCAGGAACTGGTCGACCCCGCGCTGCCCTACCATCTGCTCGTCCTCAATACCGGCCCGCGGCCCGTCGTGGTCCACGAGCGTGCCGACACGCTGCGCTACACCGGCTTGGCGCAGCCGCGCGACTTCAGCCTGATTAGTGCCGGCGAGCTGGTCTCCTGTCGTTGGGAGCAGCCGCTCTCGTTCGCGCGCCTGGACCTGGCGCCGGACTTCCTCGAGCACGTGGCCGATCAGGTCAATCTCCCCGGCGCCGACCGGGTCGAATTGATTCATCTTCTCCACGCGGATGACCCGCGTGTGATCCAGCTCGGCGAGTGGCTGATCGAGGAAGCGCGTAGCGGCGGACTGGGTGGCGTGCTCTACGCCGACTCGCTCACGAACGTGCTGGCGGTGCATTTGCTGCGCCAGTACGCGAATACGGCCAGCGGTCGGGCGCTGTGGCGGGCGCCGGGGCGGCTCAGCCGCCAGGAGATCGTGCGGGCGATCGACTATCTGCACGCCAATCTCCAACGTGATGTCACGCTGGCCGAGCTGGCGGGCGCGGTTGGAGTCAGCCCGGCCCACCTGACGCGCCTGTTCAAGCAGGCCACCGGCCGCGCCCCCCACCAGTATGTCATCTACCTTCGCGTGCAGCGCGCCCGCGAGCTGCTGCTAGGTGGCGACGTGCCCATCCGTGAGATCGCCACCCTGGCCGGCTTCGCTGACCAGAGCCACCTCACGCGCCACGTTTGCCGCATCCTCGGCGTCACGCCGGCCGCTTTGCGCGCTGCGCGGTGAGTGTGCGCGTTTCGTTCCACAGCCTGCGCGTTTCATTCAAGACAGCCGGCGCAGATTCTGGTACACTCGTCATGCGATGCGCACATGTGTGCATATGCCAAAAGCAGCATTCGTGCAGGGCTTCACCAAGCGGTACGGCACGAATTATGACCGGGCCTCAACTAAACCGCTCGGTCGGTATATCTAAGGTAGTAGGAGGAAACATGAAAATCGAACGCAAGACAGTGTTGGTCACTGGAGCCAATCGCGGTATCGGGCGGGCACTTGTGGAGGAAGCCTTGAGCAGAGGCGCCGAGCGTGTGTATGCCGGTACGCGCCAGCCCCTGACCCACTCGGATGAGCGCGTCACGCCCTTGACCCTGGACGTGACCAACCTGGCGCAGATTCAGGAAGCCGTCGAGCGAGTCGAATCTCTCGACATCCTCATCAATAACGCCGCCGTGGATCTTCATGGTGATCTCAGCGATCGTGCCATACTCGAACAGCACCTCGCCGTCAACCTCTTCGGCACATATGGCGTAACCCAGGCCTTGCTGCCGTTGCTGACTCGCTCTCGGGGAGCCATCGTCAACGTCCTGTC
>DATFXE010000388.1:0-15580 GCA_035258585.1 Roseiflexaceae bacterium
AAAAGCTGTTGTCGGGCTCATACAGATCGTCGGTCGTGACCGCGAGTGTCGCGCTTTTCGGCGAGAGATTGCCGGCCGCGTCGCGCGCGGCCACCGTGAATGTATATGTCGTGCTAGCGCTGAGCGCGGAGACGCTGGCGCCGAGGCCGGCGGTGGTCAGCACAAGCGTCGAACTGCTGTACAGTGCGTATTCCGTCACCGCGACATTGTCGGCGGCGGCATCCCAGGCCAGGCTGACCGTTCGATCGGTACGACCGGTTACCCGTAAGTTCCGCGGCGTAGTCGGCGCCTGGGTGTCCAGGCTGGTGATACGCAGATTGTAGGTATAGTTCGGGTTGCCGCGCGAACTACTGTAATGGCGAACTTTGACGTAGTAGAATCCGGCGGCATGCAAAGAATGGACGATCAGCGAAGCAAGGGAGCCGTTAGTATCATCGTTGGCGGCGAGCAGAGTCGTGCCATCGCGGTCGTACAGCTCCAGGTAGGTATCTACCCCCGACGCAAGATCGCTGGTTTCAATGCGATAGGTCCATCCGGCGGCCGCGCGGAATACTACCCAATCCTGGTCGCTCGGAACCGAGATGGCGTGCTGCTGGGTTTCGCCCAAGACAAAGGGGCTGGCCTGATCGCCGCTATTGTCGGGCTCGTAGAAATCGTCGCCAGGGTTCCTGGGAGCCTTGGTAGTTATGGCGATCGATGCGCTGGGCGCCGACATATTCCCCGCCGCATCATGCGCCGTCACCGCGAGGGTATAGGTCGTGCTGGGCGCCAAGCCATCGATCGTCGTGGTGGTGGCAGTGGTGATCCGCACGATGGCCGCGCCGCTATACACGGTATATCCAGCAACTCCAACATTGTCGCTGGATGCGTCCCAGGCCAGCGCGATCGCCGTGTCGGTTTTGCCAATCACGTACAGGTTCGCCGGCGCGCTCGGCGGCTCGATGTCGCTTGCCGGCGCCGGCGTGGATGGCTCGGTCGGCGTGGGGCTAGGCTGGGCCGTCGCGGTCCCGGGCGGCTGGGTCGGCGTTGCGGCCGGCTGGGTCGGCGTCGTAGCCGGCTCAGTCGGTGTTACAGGCAAGGGAGTGGGCGTGGCGGGCAAGGGAGTGGGCGTGGCGGGCAACGGGGTGGGCGTCGTGGCCGGCTCAGTGGGTGTCGCGGGCTGCTCGGCCGACGCCTCAATCGCGATCCAGGGTAGGTAGAGCGCGCAGGGATTCGGCGCGCAGCGTGCTTCCGGCGCACTGGTTGGTTTGATGGCCGGCTGATCCGGATTGGTCGCCGCCGAATTGGCCCTGGTATAAGCGCCGCGTGTCGCTACGCTGGCTGCTGCGAGCGCGTTAGCCGGCGCGGCGGAGGCCATGCTGGATTGGGATAGCAGGAATAGGCACAGGAGCAGACGTGCCAGGGGGTAGCTGCGGAATGCAAGGCGACGACGCATGAATTCGACCCTATCTTGTACGACGACTGATGTCGCAAGCGCGACCGCTGGCAACGCCTCGACAACCAATAAAAGTAAAACAGGAGTAAATGTATCGAACAGGCATTAACCATCTATTACCATAGATAGTATTCCGCTGAGCCGATCAAGAAGCCCCCGCACACAATTGCGTGCGGGGGCTTCTTGAACAGGTTTGCGTAGGAGAGAGCTGAACGAAAGAACCACAATCGAGGCCGACGACATTCGCGTCTCGCAGCAGATCGTCCAGCGCCTGGCCTTGGTGTTGGGCGTGCCAGTCGATGATCGCGACCCATTCGTGCATCTGGCGTGCACCGCGGCGCAGCACCGCCGCATGCCGATCTCGCCGGCGCAGTCACCGCTGCCACCATCCGAGATCGGCCTGGAGGATCTCAGTTGACGTTCGATCGGCGGCCTCCCTCAGTAGGAAGACACGGGAAACCCTTGAGGCCGTAACGCTCTTCGTAACGATTGCTGGACGCCCCACTGCTACCATTTGTGCATTCCGTCACAGACACCGTGGCGCGACCGACCTCAACCCTTTGACTGTCGTGCTGCTGGCGCTGCTGCTCCAGACCATCCAGCCCGAGAGTCTGGGACTGCGATTGAGGGACTGCGGTGCCGACTGGCGGCCGTTCTGAAAACAGCTAAAAGGTAGCTATCTATGCAGACACAACACCTTTCGCTTCTCGCTGGCATGATCTCAACGATCGTGTTCGCCAGCAGCAATATTCCCATGCTGGTGAAAGCATTTCGCAGCAAGGATCTGCGATCATACAGCCTGACATACATCGCCATGTGCAATATCGGCAATATCTTTCACTGGGTCTACATCGTCGGCCTCCCATTCGGACCAATCTGGTTCCTGCACGGGTTTTACACGGTTGCGAGCGCGATGCTGCTGCTCTGGTACCTGCGGTATCAGCGGTGGGAACGCAGTGTTGAGCCCTGATATCTGGTACGGATCACTGTCTCAGGAAGCTGTATCAGGTAACTCTGGCCTGCTGATGACTTGATCTCTAGCACAAACCATCGGATTATGGGCTGGAGGTTTCTATGACACGGCGCGGACAGCGGACTTCTTTCCAAGGGCGGTTGGAGCTTATAGGTTTCCTGTTTTGCTGCGTAGGGAGGCAGTCATGGACTTTGTCGGACGAGGTATTCCACAATCTGAGCGACGATGATGTGCAGGCGATCGTGGCCTATCTGCGCGCGCAGCCGGAGGTGGAACCGGACACCCCGGCGAAGCGGTTCAATCTCTTGGGCGCGATCATGGCGGCGGCGCTGCTGCCAGACGAAGTATTCACCCACCAGCCGCCGATCACGGCGCCGGTGAGTGCGCTGCCAGCTGGCCCAACCGCGGAGTATGGCCGGTACCTCAGCGTGGTTGTCGGCTGTACCTCTTGTCACGGCGCGCAGCTTGAGGGCGGCCAGCCGAACCAGGATGGCCCGCCGCCTGGCCCCAGCCTGGTTGCGTTCGCCAAACAGCATAGCGAGGCCGATTTCATCAAGACCATCCGCACCGGCATGACGCCGGAGGGCCGGACGTTGAGCGAAGAGATGCCCTGGAGGAGCTATGCGAAGTTCTCCGACGATGAGCTGCCGGGGCTGCATGCCTACATCACGGTGTTAGGAAAGTGACAAATAAGAGGTTTGGAGGGCGTTACCCTCCAAGAAGCATTTGGTTTTGCGCCTGGTTCGGGCGGCAAAGCCGCCCGAACCAGGCGCAAAACACAAACGTCTCGGGGGCCTGCGGCCCCGCACCCCCAGCTGGCGAGTTTGCCAGCAGTGTCACCTATATGCTTGTGGCTATAAGGGGCGTGGATCGGGGATAGGAACGGACATCCTTATGGCGCCTGCCAGTCATCCTGGAATGCATGCACCTTGGACTTGAACGCTTCGGGCACCGCGATCGTCCGCGCGGCGGCGTAGTCGTACATCACCTGGACAGTGCGGGCCAGCGCCACCAGCCGGCCGTCGCCGCCCGCGATGCGGTAGGCCATGTCGAAGCTTTTCGCGCCAAAGCGCGAGATGCCCACGCCGACGCTGAGCCGTTCGCCGAAGAAGGCCGGCGACTTGTAGGTGCAGCTCGCCTCCGCCAGGATCACCGGCAGCTCGCCCAGCGCCTTCAGATCCAGCAGGTCGACCAGGTATTTGATCCGCGCGGTCTCGATATACGTCAGATAGACCGCGTTGTTGACGTGGCCCAGCGCGTCGAGATCGCGAAACGACACCTCGACCGTGATCGTGTAGGGGTAAGGTTGAACGTTCTCCGCCATTGCTTTACCTATTAGGAGTTACGCGGTTGGGAGGTTTGGAGGGCGAAGCCCTCCAAAGAACCCCGTCTTTTTCCACCCACCTGTGGCGGCAAAGCCGCCACAGGTGGGTGGAAAAAGAAGGTTCTCGGGGGCCCTGCGGCCCCCGCGCCCCGCTAAAACTCCAACTGCGTAAGTTCTACCTATATAAAAACCCGCGAAGAGACACGAAGAGAGCAAGCTTGCGTGTGCATTTCTTCGCGCGCCTTCGCGGGATATCGGAACAAGCGAGAAACTAGAGACGATCGTCGGCGCCGTGGACCTGCACGTCGTCGGCCTCGATCAGCTCCTTCAGCTCCGGTGAGACGGTGTCACGACCGAGCGCGCGGCGGAACATGCGCGCGCGGCGTTGGAACGACTCGAACGACAGGTACATCGGCTGAAACGGCGCCTCGGCCGTGCCGACCAGCGGGCCGAACGGCATGAAGCCCAGGTGCTTATACAGCCGCTGCTGGCGCGGCGTGCCGGATATCAGCGCCAGGTCGTAGCCTTTCTGCAGGCAGTACTCGGTCAGCAGCTTGCCCATCCCCCAGAACACCCAGCCGTTGCGGTGCTTCTTGTCGACCGCCAACAGCCGGATCTCGCACAGGGTCCGGTTCGGCGGCAGCAGCGCGTCAAGGTTCTCCAGCTTGGCGTCGAGCGAGAAGGGCCGCCGATCGCGCACAGCGATCATGCCAACCACCTGGCTGCGCTCCATGGCGATAATGTAGGTATTCTCGTGATGAAACTTATCGACCAGCCGGTGGCTGGGGTTGGCGTGGTGCTGAGGTATCTCCTCAACAAACGTCCGGTAATTCAGTTGATGGATCTGCTCGAACTCCCATACTTCGGTTGCGATTTTGAACTGCAACGATCCGAACACACTATTCTCCTCTCCTGGTCAATGGGCGCGCCGGCTGCGACGCGCCGGCGCGGCCCTGGAGTATAGCACGTAGATTGGCGCGATGCGCAAAGATAACCAGCAGCACCGGCGCGGCTACGCTAATTGCATCCATTCGCGGCTGGCCCAGTATTAGCAGCGCGAACGGGGTGAGCCCGAGCGCCAGCATGCCGGCCAGGGTAAAACTGCGCAGGAACACGAACAAGAGCACAAAGATGCCCGCGATCAGCAGCGCGATCACGATATTGTAGCCGATCAGCGCGCCCATCAAGGTCGCGGCGCCCTTGCCGCCTTTGAAGCCAAGCTGCGCTGGCCAGATATGGCCCGCCACCACCGCCAGGATCACCAGCAGCATCGACCAGCCGCCCACGCCGAGGTAGCGCGCGAACAGCACCGCCAGCAGCCCCTTCAGCGCATCGCCCACGGCCACCAGCACGAAGCCGGCTTTGCCCAGCACCCGCCCGGCGTTGCGCCCACCGACATTGCCGCTGCCAAGCTGCCGGATGTCCTGGCCGGTTCGCAGCCGGACGAGATAGTAGGCCGTCGCGATACAGCCGAGCAAATAGGCGACGATAATCGCAACCAGATCTCGCCAGATAGCCACGATCTCGCTCCTTTCCAGCATCGCAGGCTCGGTGCATGTTCGATCTGCAAACAGCGTACCAGAGGAGTATACGTGAGGTTTGTGTTTGGCACAAATCGGCGCGATCTCTGCCGGGTCGGCCCGTCAATACTGCCAGGAGTTACGCGGTTGGGAGGTTTGGAGGGCTTTGCCCTCCAAATAACCCCTTTCTTTTTTACCCACCTCTGGCGGCAAAGCCGCCAGAGGTGGGTAAAAAAGAAGATTCTCGGGGGCCTGCGGCCCCCGCACCCCTGCTAAAACGCCAACTGCGTAAGTTCTAACTGCATAATATTGACCTCCCCAATCAAGACAGTTGTTAATTGTGCAGAGATCAGTAGAGTGCAAGCATGGCTCATCCCGAACGTAACATGCTGGCCGTGAGGGCGTGGGAATGCGCTGCGACGCATTCCCACGCCCTCACGGCCAGAAAAGGGACAGCGCTATAGATTATCCCTCGCCACTCGCCGCCGCGCCCAACTGCTCGCCCGCGCCGGACAGCTGGCGAATGGACGCGGGGGCGGCCGACTGGCAGAGCGCGTGCAGCAGCGGTCCAATCGAGGCGTTTGCTGCGGCGTTCCACAAGCGATGCCGCTCGACCGTCTCCTGCATGGCCGCACGCATGCCGGGCGATGCGGCCAGCGCCGCAAGCAGCGCACGCTGCCGATCGCCCTCCAGCGCCACCCAGCCCAGCCCATAGCGCTCGATCTGCGCCAGATTGCCGGTCTCCTGTCCTGGAATATAGGTCGTAGCGACGAACGGCTTACCGAGGGCCACCGCTTCGTACAGCATATTTGGCCCGGCCTTGCCCAGCACCACGTCCGCCGCGGCCATCAGCGGCGCGATCTCCGGCGTGAAAGGAAACGCGCGCACGCCAGGCGCGCCCCGAAAGCGTTCGAGCAGCGCATGGTTGGTGCCAGCGGCCAGAATGACTTGGGCGGCGCCAGTGGCCAGGGCCTGCTCCACGGTGCAGACGATCCCAGCCGTGCCTTCGCCGCCACCCTGCACAAACACCGTAAAGCGCTCGGGGTCGAGCTGGAGCTGCGCGCGCGCGGCGGCGCAGTCGCGCTTGCCGAACTGAACGAATTGCTTCCGCAGCGGCCAGCCGACAAGATGTAGCCGCTCGGCTGGGAAGCCGGCCGCCAGCGCCTCCCGATAGCTCTCGCGTGTCGGCGCCAGCACGGCCACAGCCGCTCGGGCGGTCAGCCAGGTCGCGTGGAGCTGCTCGGCGTCGGCAAGCAGCATGGCGAACGGCGCTGGTCGCTCGCGGCGCGCCAGGATCAGCCGCACGCTCTCGGTCAGCACGGCGCAGGTGCTCAGCACCAGGCTGGGCTGAAACTGGTCGACCAGGGCGTCGATGCGCCGGCCGAATATCACCGCCAGGGCTTGATGCAGTGCGCGCGCCAGCCGCGGCGTGTTGGTGGCATGAAACTCTGCCGCCCACAACCCCAGCGCATGCCGGCTAACCAACCGATAGTGCGTGTGAATTGCTCCGGCGAGTGGGTCGGCGATCGACGCGATTGCGCTTGGAGGAAGCCGATCGCACAGCGCCTCCGCCAGACTGATATGGCCGCCGCCACTGTGGGCCGTCAAAAAGAGCACGCGTGCCATGCTCGTTGCTCCTCTCAAACTTGCTGGTTGTCGCCCATGCGCGTATCCGGGCCTTCCATAAGCACAAACCATGCCGCTGGGAGGGGGTACGCGACCAAAAAAAAGACATGGCGTATGCCATGTCTCTTGCAAATATCTCGGCGCCCTGAGCGACGCCTAATCGGCTTCTTCAGCCTCCGATCGCAGCGTCTCGCAGCGCAGCTTCCCATCAGGGCTGATCGTCCACATCCCACCGGCGCAGCCGCGCCCGACAGCGCGCCCCAACCAGCCGCCGATTCGCCAGAGCCTATTTCTCGACCCCGCCCCGCCCTGGGCCTGGAGATCAGCGCCATATTTGATCTCATCGTGCTTCAGCTTACGCATCTCGCACCCCCTTGTACTTACACTCGTGCTTCGTGCTGATGGTTTTCGACCGCTCGCGCTCCTTCCGGAGGTTAACTGAGGCCAGGAGCAAAGCTCCAGGCCTCATTCGTCTGAACCAACATGATAGCACATACAAGGTGATGCCGCCTCCGACTTCAGAACGAATTTGCGACAGCGCACTAGTTGTATAGCGAGATTTCGCTTGCGGAGGATCAGTCGGCCTCGCGCGCGCGGAGTTCACCGCTGGGAATCGGGCTGTTCTGCGTCTTGCGCCAATCGACTGCCGGAAGGATGAGCTCTGCTCGAATGCGCTCGCGGTAGCGCAGCACCACCCGCATCACCGACTCCAGCAGCGTGTCGCTCAGGTAATGTGGCTGAAGACCCAGATCCAGCAGGCGCGTATTGGCCGCGTTGTAATAGTGCTGCTCCTGCTCCACACGCGGGTTGGGCAGGTTCGCAATCGTCGGGCGCAGGCCGAACTCGCGCGCCGCCTCGCAGACCGCGTTGGCCAGGCCGAGCAGATCGAACTGTTCGGTGAATTGATTGAACACGCGAAACTCGCCGCGCTCGGCGGGATGGGCGATCGCAAGCTCGACGCAGGCCAGCGTGTCGCGAATATCCAGGAATCCGCGCGTCTGCCCGCCCTTGCCATAGATCGTCAGCGGCAGGCCGGCGATGGCCTGCACCAGAAAGCGATTCAGGGCCGTGCCGAACACGCCGTCGTAGTCGAAACGAGTGCGCAGACGCTCGTCGATCTCGATCTCAGGTGTGTCGACGCCATAGACCACGCCCTGGTTCAGGTCGGTCGCGCGCAGGCCCCAGATTTTGCACGCCAGCATGATGTTCTGACTATCGTGGACTTTGCTTGCGTGGTACCAGGATCCAGGCTGCTTGGGGTAGGGCAGCGTGTCGGTGCGGCCCTTGTGCGTGATGGTAATGAAGCCCTCTTCGATGTCGATCTTGGGCGTGCCGTACTCGCCCATCGTGCCGAGCTTGACCAGGTGGCAGTCGGGCGCGTGCTCGGCCAGGGCATACAGCACATTGAGCGTGCCTGTAATGTTGTTGACCTGCGTAAACAGTGCGTGGCTGCGATCGATCATCGAGTAGGGCGCGCTGCGCTGCTCGCCGAAATGCACCACCGCCTGGGGCTGCCAATCGCGCACCACCTGCTCCAGAAAGGCGTAGTCGCACAGGTCGCCCACGAACGATTCGATCGTGCGGCCCGATAGCTCGTGCCAGGCGGCGATTCGCTCGCCGAACGAGCCGATCGGTGTCAGGCTATCCGCGCCCAGCTCACGATCCCAGGCGCGGCGGGCCAGATTATCCAGCGCTGCGACGTCATGCCCACGCCGCGAAAGGTGCATAGCCGTCGGCCAGCCAAGGTAGCCATCCCCACCGAGAATCAGAATACGCATGGATTCATGTCTCCTTCTCTTCGATCGCCACGAGCCGTAAATTAAGATCGCGATAGACGCGGCACGAAGCAAGTATCCTGCCACTAGAGCGCGATCTGGAGTCTCTTCCGTATCCGTTGTCGTCCTGACGCTTACCACTAAGCCACCGGGCGTCCTCTGCGCGACACCAAGATACTTGAATACTTGGTGGCTTGGTGGTTTGGCCAACCATTCGGGTCATTACGACGAGTCTTCGCGCCGGGAGTATAGTGCGTTCTGATGAACCGCTCGTTATCCGGATGTAAAGGGTTGGTAGTGCTGGAGCGTCACGGTTACAGCTTATCGCCGTGGCAAGCGTTATATCGCGGCCGAGCGCACCTGTTCGCGCACAATCTGGGCGCGCCGCGGCTCATGGACCAGCATAATCAGCAGCGCCGCGCCAAAGCCGGCCGCAAGCGCGGCCAGCGCAAACATTGGCGGGAATCCCAGCTGAGCTGCCAGCCAGCCGCCCAGCAGTGGCGCCAGTGCCGTCACCGGCGCCAACAAGGTGTTCGAGAGCCCGATGTATGTCGGGCGATCCTCATCGGCGCAGAATTCCAGGATGATATTTAGCAGCGAAGCGCTATCGGCGGCCAGGAACGCGCCCAGCAACGTGAAGGCCGCCACCAGCCAGGGCCACGCCGGCGCGAGATAGACCGTCAGCGCTGCCAGGGCCAGCGCCAGCGCGCCCCCCACCAGCACCAGCTTATGCCCACGCCGGTCGCCCAGCATGCCCCAGAGCGGGTTGAACAGCGCCTGGCAGCCGATCAGCATGCCTGTGAGCAGCCCGACCTCAGCGCCGCCCAGCTGAAAGCGCTCGACGCCATACACCAGAAAGAAACTGCCCGCCATCGTCCCGGCGCGCACCACCATCATGGCGCCGATATAACGGGCGAAGTTGCTGTCGCCGCGCAGCACGCTGGGAAGGCGCCCGAGATAGCTGGCCAGCGGCACGGATGGGCGCACCGAGGGATTGGCCGGCTCGCGATTGAGCACCAGCCCGATCCATGAGATCATCATCGCACCAAACGCCAGCGCGAACAGCAGGGCGAAGTTCCGCGGGTAGGGCCAGCGCTCCAGCGCCCAGGCGATCACCGCCGCGCCAGCCACGCCCATGAGTGCGCCCAGGCCATGCCCAAGGCCGGTAAACAGGCCGCGCCGCCGCAGCGGGATAACCTTGGCGATCATATCGAACCAGGCCGGCATCGCGAAGCCGGCCGACGCGCCGGAGACGCCAAACCCAATCACCAGCGCCACCAGCGCGGCGAGCGGGGCGGTCTCGGCCAGCAGCAGCACTGCCAGGCCGGACAGCAGGTACGGCAAGCGCTCCCCAACACCGCCCACCAGCGACACAAACGGCTTCTTGCGCGACATGCCCTCGGCCACGCTGGCGCCAAGCAGCTGCGGCAAGTAGATCCCCAGGGTGTAGACAGCCGGCACCAGGCCGATCGCGACCGTCGAGGAAGTCAGCTTGCTCACCAGCAGCGGGATCACCGTCTCGCGCGAGATCAGGCTCAGCCCAAGCATAATGAACGAGATATCCAGCAGGTTGACTGAGAAATTCCAGCGAAAGTTACGCTCGACCTCGCGCTCGAACGTCGTGTCGGACACACCAATGCCTTTCTTTGTAGGCACAAGCACCATGCTTCATCAAAGCGGCCGCATCACGGTCGTAATCAGGGCAACGGTATCAAAGGACTATAGCTCAGTTCGCGAAGAAATGCTGATGCGACTGTCATTGTCATTAGTAGACCATCGTTGCTACCAATCTGTCCAACTCTGCCTGTGGATCATCACACAGCCCACTATGGACAGGTGATGGCTGCACCATAGTGCTTCGTGGTGCAACCAGCCAGCGAAAGCGCTCTGCTTGTGGCAAGAGTCCGATTGGACCCGCAGCGTCTCCGCCCTCACAGACGACTGGAATGTGGTTGAGTTGCTCTTGAAGAGCATCCAGGTCAAGATCAGCCGCCAGCACTGCCAGGCGCTGAGTATCCAACGAAATGCGTGCATCAAGAAAGTGGCGTGTGCGGCAAAAGAGGACTACACCGACGTTGATAAACTCCTCCCGCTCAACACGCGGCACAACGCGAATGATGGCGTACTCAAACACGTCGGATGCGGGCATCGATCGCCTCCTGGACAAAAGCCCGTGGTGCCTCCAAGCGGTTCAGCAGGTACTCCACGTACGCAGCCCGATGCGCTGTAACATCAGCAAACGTCGGCTCATTGCCCAACCACACATCGGGAATTGCATCCACAAGCTCTGTAATGAAAGCAGGAGTGATGCGTAGGGTCAGTGCGGCATCAACGGCACGAAGTTCACTCGCAACGGGTAACAGAATATGATCCTTAATCGCTGCAAAACGGCTACGAGAACGGGTTAGGTAGTCGGCCCACGTATGGTGAACATATAGAGCAGCGCCCTGGTCGATAAGCCAGAGCTTACGATGCCAGACTATGAGATTGGGATTGCGCGGCGTACGATCGACATTCATGATGTACGCGTCAAACCACACGATCGTTGATGCTAACGTTGGGTCAATCGATGGCACAAGGAGCGGATCAAACGCAAGTGAGCCGGGTAGATAGTCCAAAGCAAGGTTCAGCCCCGCGCTCGCTGTCACCAGAGCTTGAATCTCGCTGTCAAGCTCATTCTGACCAAGCACCGGGTCGAGTTCGACAAACACAATCTCCGGGATAGGCAAACCTAGTGCGCGACCAAGCTCACCACAGAGTAGCTCGGCAATTAATACCTTCGGCCCCTGTCCCGCGCCACGGAACTTGAGTACATACAAGCCATCGTCGTCGGCCTCAACGATAGCCGGGAGTGAGCCGCCTTCACGCAACGGTGTGACATAGCGCGTGGCGGTGACGGTTCGAACGTTCATGTAGTTAGCAGCTATCATTCATCGTTAGAAAGTTGAACGTTAGAACGTTCCAACGTTCCAACGTGCTAACGCGCCTCGGGGTCGGGCGCGAACTGATCGTGCAGCTCCTGAAGCCGGTCGTCGGTGTGGCGGGCGTAGTACTGCTCGGTGATGCGGGTGTTGGCGTGGCCAAGCAGCGCCGAAACTTCGGAAAGCTGGGCGCCCTCGTTCAGCAGCCACATGGCCACGAAGTGCCGGAACGTATGCGGCGTGGTCTCACGCAGTAGCCGCGCCTCGCGCCGACGGCCCTCGCCCTCGAACTGATCCGCTAGCGTTTCGGCCGCGCCGGTGACGATCGCCCAGGCGGCGATGCGGCCCAGCCGCCCGCCGGCGCCACGCGGGCCGTGCGAGATAATCAGCGCCTCGGCCTTTGGGAAGACCACGCGCCGGCTCAGCATATAGCGCTCCAGCGCGCGCTGAGCGTGCGGCCGGATGAAAACCGCACGCCGGCGGCTACCCTTACCAACCACGTATGTGCGCGACGCGATCGCCCCGTCGTCGTCGCGCACGTCATCCACGTCGAGCGCCAGCAGCTCGGAGATCCGGGCGCCGGTCGAGAAGAGCAGGTGCAGTAGCGCCGCGTTGCGCAGGCTATTCAGCCGCTCGCGCTCAGCCCAGCTGTGCGGCTCGCCGGGCGGCGGCTCGGCATCGTAGAAGCCGACCAGACGCCGCAGGTCGGGCACATCCGGCGCGCGCCCGGCTGGCGCACGCGGCAGCGCGTCGCGCAGGTGCATACGCAGCAGCGCTAGATCGCAGGCCAGATCGCCGCGGTCGGCCAGGAACTTGCAGATCGCCAGCGCGCCATGGCTGTAGGTCAGCGCCGTGCCATCGGCCTTGCGGCTCAGCGAGTCAATCCAGCGCGCCAGGTCGGTCACGCCGATCTGGGCGACGGCGCGCTTATCCTGCCTGGCGGCCCAGGCGCCGAACGAGCGCCACGCGTCGCAGTAGGAAGCGATCGTCGGCTCGGCCAGCGGCTTGCGGCGCGCGCGCTGCGCGGCCGCCCAGGCATCGCCGGCGGCCGCGATCGTGATCGGCTCGCGTGTCTCGTCCAATTCCATGGGGCCATTATAGCACGCGCATACGCGTGGCATTGAGCGCAATCACCACTGGATTGCGCAGCGGGAGTCGCTTGCTCGTCATCAGGATAGACGATAGACGATGGACGAAAGACGATACCGCGATCGTCCATCGTCTATCGTCTATCGTCTATCGTCGGCAGAATCGGGAACCGGTTTCTACAGGCCGCACTACTCGCGCTGCGCCGCACCTGTCAGGAACCAGGCGGCCAGCAGCCCGCCAAGCATCCACCCGCTGCCCAACCAGATACCCGTCGCGCCCATGCTGCCCGAGCTGGCATACTCGATCCCCAGCCGCACCAGGCCGGCCAGCAGCCCGGTAACGACCACGCTCATCGCCACGCGCGCGAAGTAGCCAGGCGGCGCAGCCTGCCGTGCCGTGCCGCGCTGCGCCCACACCAACGCCGACGTCACGCACGAGCCAAGCACGATCCCCAGCACCAGTGACATCCAATCCATACACCTGTTCTCCGCTCTACCATCGGCACGGAAGCCCACATGGCCGTTCTGGCGTTTAACTGACGTGATAGGCTAGTATGAGCAGATTGTGTTGCTGACCATGCCGGTCGCGCACATGCCCACTCAGCGCGCCCTCGACACCGAAGCCGAGCCGCTCGAAGATTGCGCGGCCAAACGACTGCTCTTCGACCATTTCGACGATCACCTTCGCCGCGCCCAGCTCGCGCGCGGCGCCGAAGATCGCCTGGGCCATGTTGGTCCCAAGCTCTTTGTGGCGCCAATCCGCGCTGATGATCAGCTGGATGTCGGCGACGTGGCTCGACCAGCCCGGCAGCCGTCGGACCGCGCCATAGCCGACGATCCGCTCGCCGTGCAGCGCCACGATCTGGCGCCAATTCTCGGCGGCATGGGCGTTCACCAGCCGGGTGATGATCTCTTGGCTCTCCAGATCATCTTCGACATACAGCCGATCATCCTCCGGCAAACCAGCACCAAACGCCAACAACGCCGCCCGATCATCCTCAAATAAGCGCCGAATGATCACCTCGCTGCCATCGCGCAAAACAGTTTTGGAGAACGCTCCAGTCTGTTGATCGAGCATGATGCTGGCTCCTGGCTAGTGATTTTTACCACAAGTCGCGGCAGCGCCTATTATAGCACATTAGGGACAGGGGACTGCGAGACAAGGAGACAAGGAGACAAGGAGACACGAGAGTCTCCTATCTCGTCTCTCGTGTCTCGTGTCTCGGCCCGTGGAAAGTCAGGGGATCGGGCTGGTGGTCGTCCAGCCGCCGTCGACCATCAGCGTGTGCCCGGTGATCATGGCTGCGGCGGGAGAGACCAGGAACAGCAGCGCCTGCGCCAGGTCGGTCGGCTGGATGGCGCGGCCCACCGGGATGGCGCCGGCCCAGTGCTCGGCGTAGTCGGGGTCGATCTTGAGGTTGCGCTCGTTGACGGTCGCGCCGATGCCGAGCGCGTTGACAGTGATACCATACGGCCCTAACTCGGGCACCAGCACACGCGCCATGTGGCGCAGCCCGGCCTTAGTAATGCCATAGGCCGCCAGGTTCGGCACGGCCTGCACGCCAGTAACCGACGACGAGAAGACGATCCGGCCGCCGTAGCCATCCGGCCCGCGGCCCTGGGCGATCATCTGCCGCGCGGCGGCCTGGGCGCCGAAAAATGAGCCTTTCAGGTTGAGATCGACGACGGTGTTCCAGGTCGCCTCGTCGGTGTCGAGAAATGAGTCCCACATCGTCAGACCGGCGTTGGCGGCCAGAATATCCAGCCGGCCGAATGTCTCGACCGCACGCGCGACCATGCGCCCATTGGCCTCGACACTCGACAGGTCGGCGTCATATGCCAGCGCGCGACCGCCACTCGCGCTGATTCGCTCGACCACCGCGGCGGCCAGCGCGCCTTCGCCGCGATGGGCCACCAGCACGGCCGCCCCTGCGCCGGCCAGCGCCTCGGCCATCGCCGCGCCGATCTCGCGGCTGGCGCCGGTGACGATCGCCACTTTTCCTTGTAGACTCATAAATTGGCTGCTCTTCCAGCCGGGACAAGATGACAAGATGTCCGGGTCACCTTGTCATCTTGTCATCTTTTCACCCTATCACTTCTGCTTGAACGCATCGTCGAACGCCTGAGTTGAAGGAGCCAGGTCGAGCCGGCGGACGAGCGCCAGCGCCTCGGGCGCGCCATTCTCGCGATCCATGCCGTTATCCTCCCACTCGATCGAGAGCGGCCCGGCGTAGCCGACGTCGTTCAGCGCGCGGAAGATTCGTTCGAACGGCACGCCGCCACGCCCCGGCGAGACAAAATCCCACCCGCGCCGGTGATCGCCGAAGAACAGGTGCGAGGAGAGGATGCCGTTGCGGCCATTCAGGTTGCGCACAGACTCCTTGACATGCATGTGATAGATTTGCTTGCCGTACTCATAGACGAACTCGACCGGATCGACCAGCTGCCAGTACAGGTGGCTTGGGTCGAAGTTAATACCGAACGCCGGCCGGTTGCCGACCGCATCCAGCGCGCGCCTGGTGGTCCAGAAGTCGTAAGCGATCTCGCCAGGGTGAACCTCGAGGGCGAATTTCACGCCAACCTCGTCGTAGACATCCAGGATTGGGTTCCAGCGGTCGGCGAACTCTTTGTAGCCGTCCTCGATCATCTCAGGCGGCACCGGCGGAAACATCGCAAGCGCGTGCCAGATCGGCGAACCGGTGAAACCGGTCACGACCTTGACGCCAAGCTTAGCCGCGACGCGGGCGGTGTTCTTTAGCTCCTCGGCGGCGCGCCGGCGCACGCCCTCCGGGTCGCCATCGCCCCACAGACGCGGCGGCATGATGCTCTTGTGCCGCTCGTCGATGATTTTGTCGGCGACAGCCTGGCCGACGAGGTGGGCGGCCAGGGCCACCAGCTGTAGGCCGTTCTCGTCCAGC
>DATFXE010000389.1:0-13819 GCA_035258585.1 Roseiflexaceae bacterium
CCGGCTGGACCGCAATCGGCGACCATGCGCCAATGACCTGCGCGCCCGCACTGCCGGCGTACTCGTGGACCGTCTCGGGCGATCGAAGCAACGCGGGCAGCCCAGAGGGAACGCCACGGCGCGAATCGGCCGCGAGCTGCAAGGCGCCGTTGTCACCCACCAGGTAGGCGTAGCTGCCGGGCGTCAGCGGCGCCTCGCGCAGCGTGCGCGCGATCTGGCTGGAGTCCACTTCGGCGCGGATGGCGCCGATCACGCGGCCATCGCCACTGAAGAGTGGGGCGTAGGAAGGGTAGATCAGCGTGCCGTCCTCTAGCTTGGCGATCTGACCCTGCGCGACGCGGCCAGTTTGTAGCACCCACTGGACCAGCGGGTCGCTCGCGCGGTCGTTCAGCTCGGCGTCGTTATAGACACGCAGGCGCGAGCTGTGTGCGCGCTCGCGGCCGGTCCCGTCCAGCACTGCGATATCGACGATCTCCGGCGCGGCCTCACGTAGTCGCGCAATTGCCTCCTGGAGCTCAGCGGCGGACTGCTCGGGCCCCAGGCGGTCGCCGAAGCCAAGCAGCCGCTCATCGAGCGCGGAGAGCGAGTTGCCAACCTCGCGCGCCACCCAGTCGGCGGCCGACTGCTGGCTGCTATTGGTATTCTGACGCTGAGTGCGAAAACTGGTATTGACCAGAATGGCACCAAGCAGCGCCAGCGGAATGAACGACGCAAGGGCATATGACCAGCGCAGCCGCGTCTTCAGGCTGCGGAACAGATGGAAGCGGAGCTGGTCGGGCACGGCCTGCGATGTTGATTGCAACTTATGTTGCATGGAATAGCCTTGAATTGCGAATTACATCATTATACCTCGTAAATCAAACCATGAGGTTTCGGTGTCCATGATCCACTCCATCCGTGCCTGGACACCGCGCAATCAGGACCAGCACACGAGACCATTGTAGCATTAATGACCAGCACATTGGCGACGAATGCAACGATAGTCAGCGGCGCCCGCACCTGTGCCCAGCGTGCTGGATCAGTTGGCGGGTAGAACACCGCATACATGCCCAGACAGAGATAGATGATCATTGGGCAGAGCCAGTCGGTGAGGCTGAGGAGAGCGATTGGGTCTTCGTTGAGCTGTGGGATATTCGCCGACAGGCGCCACGCGAGCACGGACGGGCCCACGACGAGCGCCGTCTCACGGAGCGGTCGAAATCGAGCGTGTAGGGGGCGACGTCGGCTGGCTGCACGAGGCGAGCCCCAGCAGAACGGCTATGGCGATAAGCAAACACTGACGCGTGCGAACCATTGCGATCTCGCTGGCTCCGAGCCCGGGGCCGAGCGGGTGATCGGAACGGGTGAGACGCTCGACGGCTCGACGATCACTGACCTGCGGTTCTGCGATGACGGCCTCAACGATTCTGGTCAACTGGCCTTGCAGGCGCCCTTCAACGCTGTGTCGACAATAAGCCTCATAGCGCGCTTGAGCCGCATAGTAGGCTGCCCAGGCACGCTATGCAGCGTTTCTGATGCGGGCGTAGCAACGCCTCCGGCCCAAGCCGGGATGCGCGAGCTTTGCTTGTGCGATCAGATCACACTGGTGTCGGGGAGATTGCCAATCTGGCGCGCTACATCGGGCGGCAGCGGCGCCGTGATGGTGAACGTGAACGGCGCATCCAACGAGAGCACTGGAGCCACCCGCACGGTGTGTCCGGGCTGGAGCTGGGCGTCGTCGACCAGCGCGACCGCCACCAGCGCCGCCGCGCTGGCGCTGGTACACCGCACAATCAGGGGCTGGTGTTGGCACGGAACCTGGGATCGCGCATCGTCACACATGGCGCGGCCTCCTTTTGGAGTGTATCGAAGATTTGTATGGATACCGACGAAGCACGTGGAGAGGATACGACGCTATCGACAAAAGGCGATGAATGCGTGCCCCCAGCCGTGGCCAGGGGCGCAAAGATACGTAGTGTGATATCCAAGCCAAACTTGGCGGCTACAGCGGCTGCTCGGCGAGTGGCAGACAGGTGAAAGATAGGCCTGAGTAAATTATGATAAGTGGGAAGCACACCGGCGTGACTATTCCACCATCAGAAAGCGCTCGACCGCTTCGTCCAGCGCCAGCGGCTCTCGCGCCGACCAGCGGGCATAGGCGCGCAGAAACGGGACGATGTAGTAGCTCGCGGTCGCGACCTCGCGCATGAACAGCCGGGCCATCGGCCCGGCCGCCTCCAGGTAGCCAGTCTCGCGGAAGCGCCGCAGAGCGGCCTCGAGCTTGTATGGTACCGACTGGTGCATGATCCGCCAGCCGCTGGCGCGCTGCTCCAACAGCAGGTACTGGGCGGTCGGGTTCGCGTCGAGCGGCAGGCCGACCGCGCCAGCGGTCACGATCGTCCGCTCGTCCCACAGCCGCACCTGGCCGGTATGGTTGTGGGCGCGCACGACCCAGCGCTCGTGCAGATCGGGGAACATCTCAGCCAGATCTGTATCGGTCGTGTAGGGCATAATACTATCGCGATCGCTGCGCAATGAGGCATGCACCACCAGCAGATCGGGCAGATCCGGCAGACGCACAGCTAGCGGCAGGATCTCGATCGCGGCCCGCTCCGCTTCGGTGAGCTGTTCCACGGCCCAGCGCACCGGCGCGAAACGCTCGGTGGCCCATTCCGGTGGGCTGTCGGGCCGGCCGAAGTGCGCGACATAGCGCTCGTGGTTGCCGCGGAGTATCGGGCAGCCCAGCGTCTGGGCCAGGCGCCAGCAGGCGGCCGAGTCGGGCGCGCCGACGACGATATCGCCGGCGATGATCAGGCGATCGACATGCTGGCGCGCGACATGGTCGAGCACAGCCTCGAACGCGGGTAAATTGCCGTGGATGTCGGCGAGGATGGCGATGCGCATATGGTGACTCAGTTCCTTCAAAAACACTCTGTAATTCCACAAAGAGATTCTCAACGCTGTCGATCGGGCGCGCGGCGTCGAAGAGCAAATAGCGCCGTGCTTCATATCGCATCAGTGCGCTTGAGGTTGGTAATTTGCCAGCACATCGACATGGTGCACCGCAGCGCTCACTGCTGCCGCATTAGTTGCTCCAGATGTTCACCGGAACAGTGTAGCATGAATTAAGGTTCGAGATCGCACGCTTCAAATTTACCGCCTGTCGTAGGAAATAAGTTTAGGAGTTACGCAGTTGGGAGGTTTGGAGGGCAAAGCCCTCCAAAAGAACTCTTTTTTCCGCCCACCCGTGGCGGCCTTGCCGCCACGGGTGGGCGGAAAAGAAGCTTCTCGCGGGCCTGCGGCCCCGGGTACCCTCTGGGTGACCCCCGCTATTGACCGCTGCATAAGCAGCTAAAGATGGCTGCTGGGGAGGTCTGGAGGGCCGAAGGCCCTCCAGACCTCCCCAGTGGTGGGGTGTGCGGCGGCTTCGCCGCCCCACACCCCACCACAAAGTTTAGCTATTTGTGCAGCGCTCAGTAAAACGCCAACTGCGTAAGTCCTAAGGTTATAGGCTGCATGATGATGCCTCCCGCGAGCTGTGACTGCGACCTATGATGAAAGATAGTACATGATCAGAGAGCTTTGTCTCATCTGTACAGTGACACTCCCTGTCACACCAGCGGTATATCATTATGAGAGCAGCTGGTCGCGCCAACGTCGCGCGGCGTGTGCTACCATACCGGCGTAGTGGACTACCGAGATCGCATCCATGCCAGATACCCTGAACGCCGATCAAATCCTGGCGCTGGCGCCCGATCCAGGCTCGGCCAAAGCCGGGCAGGGCCTGGCTAGCCGCCGCAAATGGCTGACCCTGAGCCGCAGCGAGCGCGCGGCCTGGGGTGAATGCCAGGGCAGCGCTCGCGAGCCATATCGTACCCAGATCGACCTTTCCGAGCCGGCCTTTCGCTGCTCCTGCCCCAGCCGCAAGTTCCCCTGCAAACATGGCCTGGGCCTGTTTCTGCTGCTGGCGAGCGATCCGGCCGCCTTCGAGCAGGTCGCGGCGCCGCCGTGGGTGGCCGAGTGGCTGAACCGGCGCGATCAAAGTGCGCAACCGCGCGCCGCCAAACCAGAGCCATCTGACATCCCTGGCACTCAGAAAAAGCGCACGGCCGCGCAGGCCAAGGCGGCCGCCGCGCGCGAAGAGCGCGTCGTCGCCGGCGTCGATGAGCTTAGCCGCTGGCTGCGCGACCTCGTTCGCCAGGGGCTGGCCGGCGCGCAGGGCCGGCCGTACAGCTTCTGGGAAACCATGGCCGCGCGCATGGTCGACGCGCAGGCGCCTGGGCTGGCGCGTATGGTTCGTGCGCTCGCCGGCGTGCCGGCCTCGGGCGAGGGCTGGCAGGCGCGCCTGCTCGAGCGGCTGGCGCTGCTGCATCTACTGACCGAGAGCTATGGGCGCATCGATACGCTGCCCGCAGATACCCAGGCCGATATACGGGCAACGATCGGCTGGACCCAAAGCCAGGATGAACTGCTGGCCGCCGCCGGCCTGCGCGCCCGCTGGCTCATCCTCGGCCAGCACGTGGAGGACGAGGATAACCTGCGCGTCCAGCGCACCTGGCTGTGGTCCGAAGAGTGCGCTCGCCCGGCATTGATTCTGTCGTTTGCCGCGCCTGGGCAGCCGCTCGACCACAGCCTGGCGCCCGGCACAGCCCTGGACGCCGAGCTGGTCTACTTCCCCGGCGCCTACCCGCTGCGCGCACTGGTCAAGCAGCGCCACGGGCCGCCCGAGCCAATCGACGGCTCACCCGGCTATGCCGACCTGACCACCGCGACGGCGGCCTATGCCGCGGCGCTTGCGCGCATGCCGTGGCTGGAGCGCTTCCCAATGCCGCTCCAGTCCGTGACGCCCACTCGCTCGGGCCAGCGCTGGGCCGTTCGCGACGCCGATGGCCGTGCGCTGCCGCTCACTCCCGGCTTCGCCCACGGCTGGCGGCTGCTGGCGCTCAGCGGCGGCCGGCCGCTGGCGCTGTTCGGCGAGTGGAATGGCGTGACGCTGCTGCCACTGAGCACGCAGACCGAAGAGGAGTTTCGCACGCTATGAGCGAGCTATGGGAACAGCTGCTGCGCGCCTCCGTGCTCGGCGTCGAGCGGCGCCCGTTTGCTCCGCCGCTCGAGGCGGGCAGGTTGGGCGACGTGATCGCGCGGCTCGACGCCGCCGAGCCCGAGACCGCGCTACTGGCCACAGCCGCGGCGGCGGCGCTCTTCAGGCGCGCCGGCCAGCTTCCGCCGCGCGCAGAAAACCCACCGCCGACCGTATGCGACCCGGACGATCTGCGGGCCTGCTCCCCGCGCGCTGCAAGCCGCCTGGCGGCGATGCTGAGCGGCACGCACCGGGCGCTGCTGCCCGAATGGCTTGCGGCCCTGGCGGCGGCTGGCCGGCGCACGCCCACCGCGCTGCTGCCGGATCTGCTCGAGCTAGGCCGCGCGCAGGCCGAGCTGCGCGAAGCGATCCTACCGGTATTGGATCGGCGCGGGCGTTGGCTCGCGGCTCAGAACCCCGACTGGAGCTACGCGAGTTCTGAGTTCTTAGGTTTGAGTTCTGAGTTGAACCATGAATTACTCAAAACTCAGAACTCAGCACTCAAAACTCAATGGGAAACAGCCGCTCGCCCCGCCCGCCTGGCGCTGCTGGTCGAGCTGCGCAAATCCGCGCCGGGGCTGGCCCGCGACTTGATCGAATCGACGTGGGCGACCGAGAAGGCCGACGATCGCGCGGCATTCCTGGCCGCCCTCGCGACTGGGCTGGGAATGGACGACGAGCCGTTTCTCGAAGGCGCGCTCGACGACCGGAGCAAGGAGGTACGGCGCACCGCCGCCGAGCTGCTCGGGCGCCTGCCCGAGTCGCGCCGCGCGCAGCGAATGCTGGAGCGCGCGCTCCCGCTGCTGGCCTGGGCACCGGCCGAGAAGCCGCGCATGCTTGGCTTACGGCAGGGGCAAAAGGCGCGCCTGCAGATCGCGCTGCCGGATGCGTGCGATCAGCCAATGCTGCGCGACGGGGTCGAGCCGAAGCCGCCGGCCACCCGCCAGGGCATGGGCGAGAAAGCCTGGTGGCTGCTCCAGATCATGGGTGCGGTTCCGCCCGCCACCTGGAGCCGTCAGTTCGGCGTCGCCCCGGCCGAATTGATCGCGGCGGCGGATGGCGACTGGCAAGCGCTGCTGCAAGAGGCATGGGCCGCAGCCGCGATCGCGTTCCAGGATGCGGCCTGGGCCGAAAGCCTGCTGCGAGCCGACCCGCGCCAGGCAGATCTGCTGGCTGCGCTCCCGCCCGCCCGCCAGGAGGCGCTGCTGCTGGCCATGCTGCATGGCGATGTCACGCCGCTGCACAAGCACCCTGTGCTGGGGCTGCTGCGCCAGACCCGCCACACCTGGAGCGCAGAGCTGACCCGCGCGGTGCTGGGCGCCGTGCGCCGGCATATGCGCGCCTCGACCGGCGGCGGCGACTACCAGCTGCGCGGCGCGATCACCGAGGACTTCGCCCGCCGCATGCCGCCGGCCATGCTCCACGAGATCGTCGCCGGTTGGCCCGACGGCGAGGACGCGCGTGAGCGCTGGCAAGGTGTGATCGACCGGCTTCTGATCATCTTGCAGTTCCGCCGCGATATGCTGCGGGAGCTGTTAGAACGTTAGAACGTTGGAACGTTCCAACGTTCTAACCTTACCCAAATGGAGAACCCAACATGACACAACTACTTCGCGAACACGCAGAGCAGCAATACGCCGACGAGCTGGCCGCCCTGGCGCGGCAGGACGCCCGGCAGCACCCGCCCAGCTGGAAGCTCTCGCCCTGGGCGGTCGCCACCTATATCCTGGGCGGCACCCTCGACGACGGCTTCGTGATCTCGCCCAAGTATATCGGCAGCCGGCGCCTGATCGAGATCGCGATCGCCACGCTGGCGACCGACCGCGGCCTGCTGCTGCTGGGCGTCCCAGGCACGGCGAAGTCGTGGGTTTCCGAGCACCTTGCGGCGGCGATCTCGGGCGATTCGACCATGCTGATTCAGGGCACAGCCGGCACCAGCGAGGAATCCATTCGCTACGGCTGGAACTACGCGCGCCTGCTGGCCGACGGCCCCTCGCTCGAGGCGCTGGTGGCCAGCCCGCTCATGCGCGCCATGCGCGAGGGCAAGATCGCCCGTGTGGAGGAGCTGACGCGCATCCCGGCCGATGTTCAGGATACGCTGATCACCATGCTGTCTGAAAAAGCGCTGCCTGTGCCTGAGCTGAACACCGAGGTGCAGGCCGTGCGCGGCTTCAACCTGATCGCCACCGCCAACGACCGCGACCGCGGCGTGAACGAGCTGTCGAGTGCGCTCAAGCGCCGCTTCAACACCGTGGTTCTGCCGCTGCCCGATACGCTGGAGGAAGAGGTCACGATCGTGCGGCAGCGCGTCGACAGCCTGAGCCGCGCGCTGGAGCTGCCGGCCGAGGCGCCGGCGCTCGAAGAGATCCGCCGGATCGTGACGGTCTTCCGCGAGCTGCGCAGCGGCGTCACCGCTGACGGCAAGACCAAGCTCAAATCGCCAAGCGGCACCCTGTCGACCGCCGAGGCGATCTCGGTTGTCAACAGCGGGCTTGCGCTGGCGGCGCACTTTGGCGACGGGCGCCTGCGCGCCGGCGACGTCGCCTCCGGCCTGCTCGGGGCAGTGGTCAAGGACCCGGTGCAGGATCGCCTGGTCTGGCAGGAGTACCTGGAGACGGTGGTGAAGGAGCGCGATGGATGGAAGGATCTGTATCGTGCGTGCCGCGAGGAAGGTCGCTGATGACCCCCAACCCCCAACTCCCACCTCCCAACCCCCAGATCTTCGGCATACGCCACCACGGCCCCGGCTCGGCCCGCAGCCTGCGTGCGGCGCTCGAGGCGCTGCGCCCCGACGCCATCCTGGTCGAGGGGCCGCCCGACGCCGCCGAGGTGCTGCCACTGCTGGCACACCCCGCTATGCGCCCGCCTATCGCGCTGCTGATCTATGCGCCCGACGCGCCGCGCCACGCCGTCTACTACCCCTTCGCGATTTTCTCGCCCGAGTGGCAGGCGCTGCACTTTGGGCTTTCCAATGACATCCCGGTGCGGTTCATGGATCTGCCGCAAGCATACCAGTTGGGAGTTGGGGAACAGGAGTTGGGAGTTGGGGCTGACTTGCCGAAGCAAGACGCCGATCACGCCGAACATCCCCCACCTCCCAACCCCCAACTCCCAACTCCCAGGCAAGATCCGCTCGGCTGGCTGGCTGCCGCGGCAGGCTACAGCGACGGCGAGCGCTGGTGGGAACATATGGTCGAGCAGCGGCGCAATGGGGTCGATCTGTTTGCGGCTATTCTAGAGGCGATGGCCGCGCTGCGCGCGGAGTCGCCGCCCGATCCCGATCCGGTCGAGGCCCAGCGCGAGGCCTGGATGCGCCAGACTATCCGCGCCGCCCAAGCAGAAGGCTATGAGCGCATCGCTGTGGTCTGCGGGGCCTGGCACGCGCCAGCGCTGGTCGATCTATCCGGCCCAAAGGCGGACACGGCAGTGCTCATAGGGCTGCCCAAGATCACGGTTCAGGCTACCTGGGTGCCCTGGACGCACGGGCGGCTGGCGTACCAGAGTGGCTATGGCGCGGGTATCGAGTCGCCGGGCTGGTACGAGCACCTTTGGCTCACCGGCGCGGCCGGCTATGGGCAGACGGAGGTGGCGGTGCGCTGGCTGGCCCGCGTGGCGCGGCTGCTACGCGAGCAGGACCTGGATGCCTCCTCGGCGCATGTGATCGAGGCGGTGCGGCTGGCCGAGGCCTTGGCCGCGCTGCGCGACCGCCCGCTGCCCGGCTTGCCCGAGCTGAATGAGGCATCACAGGCAGTGTTGTGCTTCGGCAGCGAGCTGCCGATGCGCCTGATTCACCAGCAGCTGATCGTCGGCGAGGCGCTGGGTGCGGTGCCGGACGACACACCGCTCGCGCCGCTTCAGCAGGATCTGGCGCGCGAGCAAAGGCGGCTGCGCATGCCGGCCGAGGCCAGCTGGCGCGATTACGATCTCGACCTGCGCAAGCCCAACGACCGCGATCGCAGCCACCTGCTGCACCGGCTCGGGCTGCTGGGCGTTCCGTGGGGCGCATTGCAGCGCAGCGGCGGCGGCAAGAGCACCTTCCACGAGATCTGGCGCCTCCAGTGGCAGCCCGAATTGTCGATCGCGCTGATCGAGGCCGGCGCCTGGGGCAATACAATCGCCGACGCTGCTACCGCCTTCGCGCGCGACGCCGCCGACAAGGCCAGCGATCTGCCGGCGCTGACGAAGCTGATCGACCAGGCGCTGCTGGCCGACCTCACCGACGCGATCGAGCACCTAATGCTGCGGTTGCGGGCCGAGGCCGCGCTGGCCAGCGACATCGCTCACCTGATGGATGCCCTGCCGCCACTGGCCGGAGCGCTGCGCTATGGGAATGTTCGCAAGACTGACGCGGCTGCTGTGGCCGAGGTCGTAGATGGGCTAGCGACGCGCATCTGCGTCGGGCTGCCAACCGCCTGCGCCGCGCTGAACGACGACTCAGCGCAGGCGATATTCCCGCGCCTGCTGGCCGTCGACGGCGCCATCGCGCTGCTTCAGAATGCGGAACAGCGGGCAGCATGGCATGCCACGCTCGGGCGCATCGCCGGCATGCACGGCGCGCACGGCCTGCTCGCCGGGCGCGCCTGCCGCATCCTGCTGGATGGCGGGGTATTCAGCTCGGAGGAGGCCACTCGGCGCATCGGGCTGGCGCTCTCCACTGCCGGCGCGCCCTCCGACGCAGCCGCCTGGATCGAGGGACTCCTGAAGGACAGCGGCGCGCTGCTGGTCCACGACGACGCGCTGTGGCGAATCGTCGACGGCTGGCTTATCTCGCTCAGAGACGACGCGTTTACTCAGACGCTGCCGCTGCTGCGGCGCACATTCGCGACCTTTGCCGCCCCCGAGCGCCGGATGCTGGGCGAGCGAGCCGCCAGGCCGCAGGCCATAGATCGCGGGCCGCAGGCGAATAGCGCGGAGTTCGACGAGGATCGCGGCGCGGCGGTGCTGGTGCTGGTGGAGCGGCTGTTAGGACTGAGGGCCGAGGACTGAGGACTGAGGGCTAAGGACTGTCATTCAAGCATTACATCGCGAGGTACTACAATGAACAAAGTGGAACGTTTTGAAGATCTGGTTGCGTGGCAAAAGGCCAGAACATTAACGCGTGAAATCTATCGAGTCACAAGATATGGGGCTTTTGCAAAGGACTTTGGCCTGAGTAATCAGATCCAGCGAGCGGCAGTCTCAATCATGTCAAAAGTTGAGCGCCAACGCAACGAACAGCGAGGCAAGCCATGACTCAGTCCTCAGTCCTCAGTCCTCAATCCTCGGGCGCGGACGACGAACGCCTGCGCCGCTGGCGGCTGGTGCTTGGCGGCGCAGCCGACGGCACAGGCGCTGGCCTGCATGGCCACGACCTGCGGATCGATGGGGCGTTGGCGGCGCTGTATGACTCCGATCGCAGCGGCGGGCTGGGCGGATCCAGGCCAAATATCGCGCGCTGGCTGGGCGATATCCGAACCTACTTCCCAGCCTCAGTGGTGCAACTAATGCAGCGCGACGCGCTGGAGCGCCTGAATCTACGCCAGATGCTGCTGGAACCCGAGCTGCTCCAGGCGGTTGAGCCAAATGTGCACCTGATCGCCGACCTGCTGGCGCTCAAGAGCGTGATGCCGGCCAAAACCATGGACACCGCGCGCCAGGTGGTGCGGCGTGTCGTGGACGAGCTGCAGCGCAAGCTGGCCAACCCAACCCGCCAGGCGGTGCTCGGCAGCCTCAACCGCGCCGCCCGCAGCCGCCGCCCGCGCCACAGCGAGATCGATTGGCATCGGACCATCCGCGCCAACCTCAAACATTACCAACCTGCCTACCGCACGGTCATCCCCGAAACGCGGATCGGCTACGGGCGCAAGCGCTCCTCGCTGCGCGACATTATTCTGTGTGTGGATCAGAGCGGCTCGATGGGCACCTCGGTGGTCTACAGCGGAATCTTTGGCGCGGTGCTGGCCTCGCTGCCGGCGGTACAAACGCGCATGGTCGTCTTCGACACCGAGGTGGTCGATCTCACCGAAGAGCTGCACGACCCGGTTGAGCTGCTGTTTGGCGTGCAGCTGGGCGGCGGCACCGATATCGGCCGCGCGCTGAGCTACTGTCAGTCGCTCATCCGCCGCCCGCACGAGACCATCCTGGTGCTGATCAGCGATCTCTACGAAGGCGGCAGCCGCGAAGAACTGCTCAAGCGCGCGGCGGCGCTGGCTGGCACGGGCGTGCAGCTGATCGCGCTGCTGGCGCTCAACGACGACGGCGCGCCCAGCTACGATCACGGCGTAGCGGCGGCGCTGGCCGATCTGGGCGCGCCGGCCTTCGCCTGCACCCCCGACCTATTCCCCGACCTGATGGCGGCCGCGATCAATCGCCAGGATATCGGCCAGTGGGCCGCCGCGCGCGAGATCGTGGCGGCAAGGGGGCGTGTTTAGAATCGGCCACGCATGCGCCAATGATGCGAATGAATGCCTGCATATTGCAAATTGTAAACTGCAGATTGAACCATTAGCAAAGGTCAATTTGCAATATACATAGGAGTTACGCAGTTGGGAGGTTTGGAGGGCAAAGCCCTCCAAAAGAACTCTTTTTTCCGCCCACCCGTGGCGGCAAGGCCGCCACGGGTGGGCGGAAAAGAAGCTTCTCGGGGCCTGCGGCCCCCGCACCCCCGCTAAAACGCCAACTGCGTAAGTCCTAATACAATTATTCAAACCAAGTGGTGCCAGGGTACTGGTGCGCCCGCGCCACGTCCTCGTCCAGCTCCAGGCCAATGCCGGGCCTGCCGCTCAGCGTGATGTAGCCGTCCTTGATGATATCCTCTTTCTCGGCCACGATCGTGCTCCAGTAGTCGCGGTGCAGCCAGTGGAACTCCAGCACCAGGAAGTTCGGTACGCTAGCGCAGACGTGCGCCGAGGCCATGGTGCCGATCGGTGAGGAAACGTTGTGCGGCGCGAAGGGCATGTAGTAGATCTCGGCCAGGTTGGCGATCTTGCGGCATTCCGAAAGCCCACCGCACTTGGGGATGTCGGGCATGATGATGTCGACCGCCTGCTGCTCGATCAGGTCGCGGAAGCCGTGGCGCAAATACAAATTTTCGCCGGCGCAGATCGGCGTCGAAGTCGCACGCTTGACCTCGCGCATAGCGGCGATGTTCTCTGGGGGCACCGGCTCCTCCAGCCACAGCAGATGGAAGCGCTCCAGGTCCCTGGCCAGCCGGATGGCGCTTGAGACATCCAGGCGCGTGTGGACGTCGGCCGCCACCGCGCAATCCTTGCCGGCCGCGCTCGTGACCATCTCGACCAGCTGGACCATACGTTCGTGCTCCCACTCGTCGGCGGTGTAGTTGAACGGGTCCTTCGGCACGCCGCCAGCGCGCCGGTAGTCGTGCGTGTAGGAGCCTAGATCGACGTCAATCTTGAGCGCCGTGAAGCCGCGCTCGAGCACGCCCTCGACCACCTGCTTGATCTCGCCGAAATCCATGCTCGGCTCGACCTGGCAGTCGGCGTAGACGCGGATCTTGTCGCGGAACTTGCCACCCATCAGATCATAGATCGGCGTCTGGAGCGCCTTGCCCTTCAGATCCCACAGCGCGATCTCGATCCCGGTCAGCGCGGTGATCAGCGCGCCGGCGAAGCCGCCGTCGAACACGTGGCGGCGGCGCAGATCCTCGAAGATCGCGTCGATCTCGAACGGGTCGCGCCCGATAAGCTTGGGGCGCAGCTCGTGGATGATCGCGATCGCCTGCACGCCGCCATGCACACACTCGCCTAGCCCGCTGATTCCCTCATCGGTCTCGACCCTGACCCACAGATGCATACCGTGTCCAAGCGTCGCCGCCGTCTTGACAGCCGTGATCTTCATACAACACCTTCATAAATTGTAGATTGCAGATTGCAGATTGCAGATTAGGATGAGCAATCTACAATCTACAATCTGCAATTCCCTTGCGCCAGGCCTCGTACTCGGCCCAGCCTTCGTCGTTGAGTGGGTAGTACTTGGTCAGGCTGCCGCCCTCGGCCAGCTTGATCCGGCTGAACACCTCCCAGTCCTCATGGGCGCTGGCGTGCTCTAGCAGCAGCGGCGCCATCTGCGCGGGAATGAGCACCGCGCCGTCGTCGTCGGCGATCATAATGTCGCCGGGCAGCACCAGCACCGCGCTGCAGGCGATCGGCACGTTGTAGGCCCAGGGGAACAGGCTGGCCTGCGAGGCATAGTTGGGTGTAAAGCCGCGCGTCCAAAGTGGCACGCCGATCTCGCGCACGCGCGGCCAATCGCGAATGCAGCCATCCACCACGATGCCGCCGCCGCCGCGGCCTTTGAAATAGGTGATCAGCATCTCGCCCATACAGCCGGTGTAGGCGTCACCAAAGGCCTGCACCGCCAGCACATCGCCGGGCTGGACGGTCTCGAACACCGCCCACAACGCGCTGACCTTCTCGACATGCTCCTGGGCCATGCCGGAGGCCACATCCTCGCGCTGTGGCATGAACTGGAGCGTGACCACCGGGCCGACGACCTTGGCGCCCGGCTGGCGTGGCAGCGGCCCCTGAATGAAGGTTTGCCGGACGCCCATCTTATGCATCAGGGCGCTGGCGGTGGCGCTGCCGACGCCGTAGAGCTGCCGGATCAGCTCGGGGTCGGGCCGTGCGAAGGGCGGCCCGCCGATCGGTAGCTCCTGGGAAATTGCCGGAGTGGGGAGAACGACGTCCAGGTGATCTTCGGATCTTGCTGGCATAGCGTGTGCTCCTTGCTCGCATAAAGAATCATCTGATTGGGGAGGTTTGG